>DATLGW010000161.1:0-2981 GCA_035540315.1 Burkholderiaceae bacterium
GTGCCGTGACCGTCGGCGCCGCTGCACGGCAGCGGCCAGGCGCTGCCGCGGTTGCCCTGCCGGTAGCTGAAGCTGGCGGCCTGCGCGACGTTCGGCCAAAGATCGGCGTGCGGGTGGCGATCGTCGATGACGCGGTCGAGCTCGTGCACGCCGATCTTTGGCCGAACGTCGCGCAGGCCGCCAGCTTCAGCTACCGGCAGGGCAACCGCGGCAGCGCCTGGCCGCTGCCGTGCAGCGGCGCCGACGGTCACGGCACGTCGGTGGCCGGCATCATCGCGGCGCGCGACGACAACGCGATCGGCGTCGCCGGCGTGGCGCCGCGCGCTTCGATCGTCGCCTACAACGCGCTGGCGACTTCCACCGATGCCGACATTGCCGATGCGCTGACGCGCGACCTGGCAGCCAACGGCGTGTACAACAACTCGTGGGGCTCGCCCGACACCGGCGTGCTCAATGCGGCCGAGCCCAGCTTCGTGGCGGCGATCCAGGCGGGCATCGCGAACGGACGCGGCGGCAAGGGAGCGATCTACGTGTTCCCCGGCGGCAACGGCGGGCCGTCGGACAACGCGAACTTCGACGGCTACGTGAACAAGCTCGGCGTGATCGCCGTGTGCGCGGTCGACGACACCGGGCGCGCGCCGTACTACGCCGAGCCGGGGGCGAACCTGCTGGTGTGCGCGCCTTCGTCGAACAACCGCGTGGTCGGCGGCCAGCTGGTCGGGATCACGACGACGCGCATCGGCAACGGGTACCGCAGCGATTTCAGCGGGACCTCGGCGTCGACGCCTACGGTGGCCGGCGTGGCCGCACTGGTGCTGGCGGCGAATCCCCAGCTGACCTGGCGCGACCTGCGGCTGATCCTGGCGCAGACGGCGCGGCAGAACGATCCGAACGACCCCGGCTGGACCAGTCACTTCGGGTACCGGTTCAATCACAAGTACGGCTTCGGCGTCGTCGATGCCGCCGCGGCGGTGGCGCTGGCGCCGGGCTGGCAGTCGGTCGGCGGCAGCGAGAACCTGAAGAGCTGCGGGCCGTACACGCGCTCCGCGCTGAACCTCGCGCTGCCCGACGCGACCGGGCCTGCCGCCTCTCCGGTCGTCACGCCCGTCAGCGACTCGCAGACGATTGCCGGCTGCGACATCACCGCGATCGAATTCGTCGAAATCCGCTTCACGGCGACCCACGCGTACTCGGGCGATCTGCGGGTGCGGCTGAGCAGCCCCGCGGGCCTGCAGAGCGTGCTGGCCGCCGAGCGCGGCTGCCTGCCCGCGAACGTCCAGGACCCGTGCCGCCCGTACAACGACTGGCAGTTCGGCTCGAACCGGCATCTGGGCGAGGCGGTCAACGGCACCTGGACGCTCGAGGTCACCGACATGCAGCCGTTGGACACCGGCCGCTTCGATCGATGGAGCATTCGATTCCATGGACGCTGATCGCGACTCCGCGCCCTCGGGCGCCGCCAATCCCGAAGCCCCTGCCGAACGGCCGCCGCGCCGACTGCGGCTGCGCTGGCGCGCGCTGATCGTGTCGGTCGCCGCCGTACCCACGCTCGCGATCGGGCAAACCGCGCTGCCGCAGCAGCCGGATCGCCGGCCGGCAGCGAGCAAGGCGCAGCTGCAGGGGCTGCAGCCGCGCGACGCGAGCGCCGCCGCGACCAAGGCGCAGCCTGAAGATGCAGGCGATGCGGCCGCAGTCGGCGGCGTCGTGGTCATGCTGCACGAACCGCTCGACGAGCCGCGCGCCCGCGCGCTGCTCGCCGCGCTCGGCGCAACGCCGCTGCGTCCGCTGGGCCCGCGCGGCTGGCTCGTCGATGCCGACGCTGCGGCGGCCGATGCGCTCGCGCGCATGCTGCAGGCTTCGCCGCAGGTCGAGCATGCGCACCCGAATCGCTGGCAGCGCCGCGCGCTGAAATAGACGCGGCGGCATGCGCCGTACAATCGGACGGTTGCGGCTTTCCCTGCAGTAGCGCAGTCCCTCATGCGAACCGATCAGGCTGTCACCGTCCGTCGCGAAGACTACACCCCGCCCCCGTTCCTCTGCGATTCGATCGAGCTCGAGTTCGACCTCGACGAGCACCGCACGGCGGTCTCGGCCACGATGCGGCTGTCGCGCAATCCGCGCGCCCGCGCGAACGCGCCGTTGCGCCTGGACGGCGAGCAGCTCGAGCTGCTGTCGATCGAGGTCGACGGCGCGGCCGTGCCGCCGCGCGCGTACGTGCACGACGAACAGGGGCTGACGCTGCTGGACGCCGGCGAGTCGCTGACGCTGCGTACGGTGGTCGCGATCACGCCGGCCGCGAACACGTCGCTGATGGGACTGTACGTGTCCGGCGGCAACCTGTTCACGCAGTGCGAAGCCGAGGGCTTCCGGCGCATCACGTTCTTCTTCGATCGGCCCGACGTGATGGCGCGCTACCGCGTGACGCTGCGCGGCGACGCGCAGCGCTACCCGGTGCTGCTGTCCAACGGCAACCTGATCGACGAAGGCGTCGACGGCGACACCCGCTGGGCGGTCTGGGAGGATCCGTTTCCGAAGCCGAGCTACCTGTTCGCGGTCGTCGCCGGGCGGCTGGTCGCACACGAGCAGCGGATCCGCACCGGCAGCGGGCGCGACGCACTGCTGCAGGTGTGGGTCGAGCCGGGCAACCTCGACAAGACCGAGCACGCGATGCGCTCGCTGCAGCGGGCGATCCGCTGGGACGAGCAGCGCTTCGGTCTCGAGCTCGATCTCGATCGCTTCATGATCGTCGCCGTCGGCGACTTCAACATGGGCGCGATGGAGAACAAGGGGCTGAACGTCTTCAACACGAAATACGTGTTCGCGAATCCGCGCATCGCCACCGACGCCGACTTCGCGAACGTCGAATCGGTCGTCGGCCACGAGTACTTCCACAACTGGACCGGCAACCGAGTCACGTGCCGCGACTGGTTCCAGCTGACGCTGAAGGAAGGATTGACCGTCTTTCGCGATCAGGAGTTCAC
>DATLGW010000162.1:0-2459 GCA_035540315.1 Burkholderiaceae bacterium
GGCTGCGGCGGCGGCGTCCACAACTCGGCCTGGACGACCTGAACCTTGTCGCGCGTCTGCCAATTGATTCCGATGAACAGCATCGCGAACAGCAGCAGGTGGACCGACAGCGCGAGCAGGATCGCCCGCGGCATCACCCGCTGTTCGGGCGATCCGCGCCTGCGCAATCGGTCCTGTAGCGCCATTGCGATGCGTCAGCGAGTGGGTTGCACCATCAGCGCGACGCGCCGCACGTTCTGCCGTTGCAGCTCGTCCATCACGTCGATGATCGCCTCGTAGCGCACCTGCCGGTCGCCGCTGATCACGACTGGCATCATCGGGTTCGCCTTGTGCAGGTCGCGCAGCGTCGCGGCCAGCTGCGGCCGGGTCGTGCTGCGCTCCTCGTTGCGCGGCAGGTTGCGCGTGGCCAACCGCAGCTCGCCGTCGGCGTGCACGAGGATCTCGATATACGCCTCCGGCTGGCTCGCCGACTGGCCGGCGCGGGGCAGCTCGATCACGCCGGTCGGGATCAGCGGCGCGGTGACCATGAAAATCACCAGCAGCACCAGCATCACGTCGATGTACGGCACCACGTTGATGTCGGTCACGAACCGGCGCCGGCCGGTGTTGCGGCGCGAACTGACTGCGGGCACGGGCGCTACCTCGCTTGACGGTGCAGGATGTTCGAGAACTCCTCCGAGAACGTGTCGAAGCGGTTCGACAGCCTCTCGATCTCGTAAGAGAAGCGGTTGTAGGCGACCACGGCCGGAATCGCCGCGAACAGTCCGATCGCAGTGGCCACCAGCGCCTCGGCGATCCCGGGCGCCACTGCCGCCAGCGTGGCCTGCTGAACGTTCGCCAGCCCTCGGAACGCGTTCATGATTCCCCAGACGGTGCCGAACAGCCCGATGTACGGGCTGACCGAGCCCGCCGACGCCAGGAACGCCAGGTGCGACTCGAGCGAATCCATCTCGCGCTGGTAGCCGGCGCGCATCGCGCGGCGCGAGCCGTCGATCATCGCCTGCGTGTCCCCGGGCTTCTGCTGGCGGGTCTTCATGAACTCGCGCATCCCCGACTCGAAGATCCGGGCCAGCGGGCCGTGGTTGCGCGATTCGTCGAGCACCGACTGGTACAGCACGCCCAAATCGCCGCCCTTCCAGAACTCGCCTTCGAAGCGGTCGGTGGCCGATCGGGCGGCGCGGACCTGGAACCATTTCTGGAAAATGAACGTCCACGATCCGATCGAGATGCACACCAGCAGCAGCATCACGAGCTGAACCAGCAGGCTGGCGCCCGCAATCAGCGAGAGAATCGACAGGTCGGTTTGCATGCGGTCAATGGTCCAAGGTTCAACGCGGCTCGACGGCCAATGGGGCTAAGGTTTCGTGCAGCCAGCTCGCCAGCGGGGCCGGGCGGGCGCTGACACGGTCGACGACGGCGAGCCGGATCTGGCCGAGCACCAGCGGCCGGGAATCGCCCACTCGGGTCACCGTCTGCGCGATCCGCAGCGATGCCCGCCTGACTTCGGTCGGGACCGCGTCGATCTCGAGCTCGTCGTCCAGCCGCGCCGGGCTCAGGTACTGCAGATGAGCCTCGCGAACGACGAACATCGTGCCTTCCGACACGGTCGGTTGGCGCTGCGCCGCGGCGAGCGTGCGCAGCCATTCGGTGCGCGCGCGCTCCATGAAGCGCAGGTAGTTCGCATAGTAGACGATGCCACCGGCGTCGGTATCTTCGTGATAAACGCGCAAACGCAGCGAGAAACGCGCAGTTGACATCCGGGCCCGCGGAATCGATGCCGGATTCTAGCAAGGCTGGCGCAGCGTTCCGGACCCTCGGCAGTCACGTAGTTCCCGCGTTTCGTGCGGGCCGGCTGCAGCGGGGGCCCGCGCCGCGGCCGCCGGTCAGGCCACGCGCGGCGCCGGCAGAAGCAGGTTCCAGATCAGGAACGCGACGACCAGCGCCATCGAGATCGCGACGGCCGCGCGGATCGGCGCCTGGCGCACGAACTGCTCGCGGTCGTACTTCTCGACCATCAGCAGCCCCATCGCGAAGCCCGCGACGAGCCCGCCGATGTGGGCGGCGTTGTCGATGAACGTCGCGACGAACCCCATGAACAGCGAATAGCCGACGAACGCCAGCATCGCGGTGCGCATTGGCGCCGCCAGCCCAGGGGGCAGCTTGTGGGACTTGGCCGTCAGCGCGGCGAGCAGGCAGCCGACGACGCCGAACACCGCGCCCGATGCGCCGACCGATACGCCGCGCTCGGCAGCGAAGAACAGGCTCGCCAACGATCCGAACAGCGCCGAGGTCAGGTAGATCGCGAGGAACTGCAGATTGCCGTAGAAGCGCTCGGCAATCCGCCCGGTCTCGCGCAGCGCCCACATGTTGAACGCCAGGTGGATGATCCCGGCATGCAGCACCGTCGCGGTGAAAAGCCGCCACGGCTGCTGCAGCGTCAGCGGCAGGTGGTTCGCGCC
>DATLGW010000163.1:0-1818 GCA_035540315.1 Burkholderiaceae bacterium
CCTTCGCCGCCAGGTCGACGCCGACATCGCCGCGCAGGTCGCCGCGCTGGGCCTGCGGGGAATCCACCAGCGGCGCGAATACAAGCGCCACTACCCCGAAGGCGAGACGATGGCGCACATCGTCGGCTTCACCGACGTCGAGGATATCGGCCAGGAAGGTTTCGAGCTGTCGAAGCAGCAGCTGCTCGCCGGCCGGCCGGGCAGCCGGCGCGTGATCCGCGACAATCTCGGGCGCGTGATCGAGGACGTGCGATCGATCCGCGAGCCGCAGGACGGCGCCGACCTGGAGCTGTCGATCGACAGCAAGATCCAGTTCCTCGCATTCGCGGCGCTGCGCGACGCGGTGCGCGACCACAAGGCCAAGGCGGGGGCGGCGCTGGTGATCGACGTGCGCACCGGGGAGGTGCTCGCGCTGTCGAACTGGCCGACGTACAACCCGAACGACCGTCGCGAGCTGTCGGGGGCGCAGCTGCGCAACCGGGTGATCACCGACACGTTCGAGCCGGGCTCGACGATGAAGCCGTTCACCGCGGCGCTCGCGATCGAACTCGGCAAGTTCCGGCCCGAGACCGTGATCCAGACCGATCCGGGTCGGATGACGATCGGCAAGCACACGATCGGCGACGTCAAGCGCCACGGGCTGCTGACGGTCGAGCAGATCGTGCAAAAATCGTCCAACGTCGGCACGGTGAAGATGGCGCTGGAGCTGCCGGCGCAGCAGATGTGGGAGATGTATACGTCGCTGGGATTCGGGCAGCCGCCGCAGATCGGCTTCCCGGGCGCGGTCACGGGCCGGGTTCGGCCGTACAAGAACTGGAAGACGATCGAGCAGGCGACGATGTCATACGGCCACGGGCTGTCGGCGTCGCTGCTGCAGCTGGCGCGCGCGTACTCGGTGTTCGCCCGCGACGGCGAGCTGATCCCGGTGACGATGCTGCGCAACCACGAACTCGCCGAGGGCACGCCGGTGATGCGGCCGCAGACCGCTCGCGCGGTGCGCCGGATGCTCGAGCTGGCCGCCAGCCCGCAGGGAACGGCGCCGCAGGCGCAGATCGCCGGCTACCGGGTCGCCGGCAAGACCGGCACCGCGCACAAGATCGAGAACGGCCACTACACGAACAAGTACATCGCGTCGTTCGTCGGTTTCGCGCCGGCGTCGAACCCGCGGGTGATCGTGGCGGTGATGATCGACGAGCCGACCGGCGGCAGGCACTTCGGCGGCCAGGTCGCCGCGCCGGTGTTCTCGCGCATCGTCGGCGATGCGCTGCGCACGCTGCGCGTGCCGCCGGATGCGCCGTTCACGACGCTGATTCCGCCGAGCGGCTCGCCGGAGCCCGCATGATCTGCACGGGGAGCCCGGTGTGCCGGTGACGGTCGCGAGCACGGCGGGCGTCGGCACCGGCGCGGCGAGCGACGCGGCGGGCGACGCGGCGGGCGACGACGGGTCCGAGGTCGCGCGCGCGCTCGCGCACTGGCTGCACTCGGTGGTCCCGCCGGGGGCAGTGCTGCGCAACGACAGCCGGCGCGTCGAGCGCGGCGACGTGTTCTTCGCCTACCCCGGCGGCACGGTCGATGGCCGCGGGTTCATCAGCCAGGCGGTGGCGCTTGGCGCCGGCGCGATCCTGTGGGAGCGCGATGGTTTCCGGTGGCCGCGCCAGTGGCGCGTGCCGAACCGGGCACTGCCGAACCTGCGCCGGCTGTGCGGTCCGATCGCTGCCGAGTTCCATCGCCATCCGAGCCGCCGGCTGAAGCTGGTGGCGGTGACGGGCACGAACGGCAAGACCAGTTGCAGCCACTGGATCGCGCAGGGGCTCGTGC
>DATLGW010000164.1:0-2755 GCA_035540315.1 Burkholderiaceae bacterium
CAGTAGCTGAAGATGCCCTCGGTGACCACGGTGACCATGTCGATGTCGTCGTGACGGCTCGACACGATGAACGGCGCGGGCTTGTAGTCCGGATACGTGGTGCCGGCGCCGATGCCGGTCACGAACGTCGGCTGCGACAGCACCTCGCCGCGCCAGTCGTCCTGGTTGAACGGCACGACGGCCGAGTCGGCCGGCTGCTCGCTGCCGACGACGCGGCGCATCAGCACGACCGGATCCACGCGCGTGAGCACGCCGCCGACGTTCGCATACCGGTCGCAGGCGCCGCTGCGGCCCTCGCTGATCTGGCACAGCACCGGGCAGGCGTTGCACTCGATCTTCGCTGCGGCCGGATTCGCGCTCATTCGCGTCGCTCCTGTCGCCGCAGCGCCGCGCGCAGCCGGTCCGGCGTCACCGGCAGCTCGTCGCAGCGCACGCCGGTCGCCGCGAAGATCGCGTTCAGGATCGCCGGCGCGGTCGCGACCAACGCCGGCTCGCCGACGCCTTTCGCGCCATACGGTCCGAGCGGCTCCCGATCCTCGATCAGATGCACGACGATCGGCGGCACGTCGCCGGCGGTCGGGATCAGGTAGTCGTGCAGATTGTCGGTGCGGCCGGCGTGATACTCCTCCATCAGCGCCATGCCCAGCCCCTGCGCTATTCCGCCGTGGATCTGCCCCTCGACCTGCGTCGGGTTGATCGCACGCCCGACGTCGTGCGCCGCATGCACCGACAGCACGCGCACGGTCCCCAGTTCGACGTCGACCTCGACTTCGGCGAACTGCGCGGCGAAACCATAGGTCGCGTACGGCACGCCCTGCCCGTCCGAATCGAGCGGCACCGTCGGCGGGTCGAAGTAGCCTTCGCCGCAAGCGACGTCGCCATTCGCGTCGACCGCGAGCGATCCCAGCGGCACGCGCCGCCTGCCCCCGCTCCCGGTCGCGACCAGCACGTCACCTTCGAGCGCGATGCGGCCCTGCGGGCCGACGTCGGCAAGCTCGAGCAGCCGCCGCCGCAGCGCCTCGCCCGCGGCCCGCGCGGCATTGCCCGATACGAACGTCTGCCGCGACGCCGAGCTCTTGCCGGCATCCTCGGTCAGTGCGGTGTCGGCCCGGATCTGGTCGAACAGCGCGACCGGCACGCCGAGCGCATCGGCGCAGATCTGCGGCATGATCGTGTACGTGCCCTGCCCGATGTCGACTGCGCCGTTGTACAGCATCAGGCGACCGTTCCGGCGCAGGCCGACGCGCATCCGCGACGGGTTCGCGATCACGGTGTTGCCGATGCCGTACCACATGCAGCCGATCCCGACGCCGCGGCGCTTGCCGCGCCGGTACCGCAGATGCGGATCGGCGAGGTCGACCGCGACTGCCGGTTCGGGTGCCGCGCGAACGGCGCGATCGGCTGCCTGCGCGTTCGCGCCGGGTTCAGCCGCGGCTGCGTTGAACTGCGCCGCCGCGCGCCGCGCTGCGTCCCAGGCCGGACGCAGCGAATCCAGGCATGCGCGCAGTCCGACGCTGGCTTCGAGCCGCTGTCCGGTCGCCGTCGCGTCGCCGGCGGCCAGCGCATTCAGGTGCCGGAACTGCAGCGGATCGACATCGTGCGCGAACGCGGCCTCGTCGATCAGCCGCTCGATCAGCAGCGTCGACTGCGGCACGCCGAAACCGCGGAACGCGCCGCTGATCGGGTTGTTCGTGAAGACGGCGCGCGTCAGCGCCCGCACGTTCCCGACCCGGTACGGGCCGCAGGCGTGGATCGGGACCCGGTTCGCGACCGTCGGGCCCCATGACGCATACGCGCCGGTGTCGAAGTCGCCTGCGAAATCGTATGCGAGCAGCCGACCGCCGCGATCGCAGGACAGCGTCGCATCCATCTGCGCCGGGTGGCGCTTGGTCGTCGATCGCATCGACTCGGGACGGGTATAGACGATCCGGGCCGGGCGGCCGAACTTGCGCGACGCCGCGACCAGCAGCGGCTGGATCGACATGTCGAGCTTGCCGCCGAAGCCGCCGCCGACCGCCGACGGCACGATCCGCACCCGAGCCGGCTCGATGCCGAACATGAACGCGATCTCGTCGCGGTCCATGTACGGCGTCTGCGTGCAGGCGAAGATCTCGACGCTCGCGGCGCCGTCGCGTTCGTGCCAGCGCGCCCATCCGGCTTCGGGTTCGATGTACGCGTGCTCGACGTGGCGGGTCGTGATCCGCGCGCTGCCGCGCCAGCCCGCAGCCGCAGCCGCCGCGTCGACGTCGCCGCGCACGACGCGGCCGCGACACAGCACGTTGTCCGGCCAGCGCGCATGCAGCGGCGGCGCATCCGGTGCGAGCGCCGCGGCGATCGAATGCAGCGCGGCCTCGGGCTGCCACTCGATCGGAACGTCGGCGGGTTCGATCGCATCGAGCGCCGCCGCATCGCCAACCAGCGCCAGCACCGCTTCGCCGAGGAAGCGGACGCGGTCCTCGGCGAGCGCCGGCTGATCGCGCAGTTCCGGGAAGATCGCGAAGCGGTTGTTCGGAATGTCGGCCGCCTGCACCGTACCGACCACCCCCGGGTGCGCAGCGACGAACGCTTTCAAGTCGCCGATGCGGAACCGCGCGGCCGCGTGCGGCGCGCGGATCACTTTCAGCCACAGCGCATCGGCCGGCGCGGCGTCGGCGCCGAACTGCTCGCGCCCGCACAGCTTCGCCTCGGCGTCCAGCCGCACGATCCGGGCGCCGACCGCCGCGCCGGCGGCAGGAACGGCCGCGGCGGGCGACGC
>DATLGW010000165.1:0-3662 GCA_035540315.1 Burkholderiaceae bacterium
ATGATGATGAGGATGCTCGTCGCAGTCGACGGTTCGGAGAACTCGCTGCGCGCGCTCGACCGCGCGATCGAGCTGGCGCAGCAACTGAAGGACGCACCCCGCATCTGTCTGATCAATGCGCACGACGACCTGCCGCTGCGCAACGCCAGCCAGTTCGTCGGCACCCGCACCGTCGAGGACTACCTGCGCGAGCTCAGCGAGACCGAGCTGCAGCCGGCGATCGAGCGGATGCGTTCGGTGCAGCTGCCGTTCGACGTGAAGGTCGCGCGCGGGCAGCCGGCCACCGCAATCGCAGACGAGGCGGCCGCCGGCGGCTATCAGCTGGTGTTCCTCGGCTCGAAAGGCCGCACCACACTGGGCGACTTGCTGATCGGATCGGTTGCGCAGCGCGTGGTCGAGCAGTGCACGGTGCCGGTCGTGCTGGTGCGATAACGAGCCGCGCGAACGATGGCGATGCGGTTGCTGCTGGGCTGGGCGATCAATGCCGGCGTGCTGCTGCTGATTCCGTACATCGTCCCGGCAGTGCACATTCGCGGCCTGGGCACGATCGAGGGATTCGGCACGGCGCTGATCATCGCGCTGGTGCTCGGCCTGCTGAACACCGTGATCCCGGCCAGTGCTGTTCATCCTGACGCTGCCGATCACGGTGCTGACGCTCGGGCTGTTCATCCTGGTGATCAACGGCCTGATGTTCTGGCTGGCTGCCCAGTTCCTGCCCGGATTCGAGATCCGCAGCTTCGGCTGGGCGATCATTGCCGCGCTGGTGTACAGCGTGATCAGCTACGGCGTCAACGCGGTGCTGCTGAAACGGGACCAGTAGCGTCGAGCACCGTCCTCACGGTGCGGGTCTGTCCGCTCGCGCCGGGGAAATCACGGAACACCGCATCGGCCAGCGCCGGCATCAGCGTCGGCAGCCGCTCCTCGGTCGCGTCGCTGACCGCGGTCGCCTCGAACACCCTGGCCTGCTCGGCGGGCGCCCGGCGATCGAAGATCTCGACCCGCAGCTGGTGGCGATGGATCGTCACCGCGCGGCGCACCGGCCAGCCCCAGGACGGGTGCAGCCACGGGTCGTGGAACAGGCCGAAGCCATAGCCGAGCGCAGGAAACGCGCGCCCGTATCCCGGGTAGCCGTAGCCGATGCCGAAGTGCAGCCGCATCCGCGGATAGAGCGGATCGTCCAGGTAGTCGAGCCGCTCCTCGCTTCGGGCCACGACACCCGGATCGACCACGACCTCGTAGCGCGCCGTCGCTGCCGGCGCTTCGCTGAAACCCAGCGCGGCCAGCCGTGCCCGAACGATGTCGCGGTACGCGCGCGCCTCCAGCGTCTCGTCGGCGGCTGCCGGGCGAATCGTGTACGTCAGCGGCGGCTCGCCGTGCGCAGCGATGTCACGGTGTTTCATCAGTGGCACGGCGGTGGCGCAGCCCTGCCACAGCGGCAGCGCGATCAGCAGCAGCGCCAGCCACCAGCTCGGCATCCGTGCGTTCATCGTCCGATCCTGCAACAGCTGAGCGACTGTAGATCCGAGCATTAATCGGGCCTGCGCTGCGGCGCTGCACTGCGCCGCAGCGCGCAGCGCCGTCTGAAGTGTGAACGCGCCCTAGCGTCGGTCGCGCGGCAGCAGCACGCCGGCGAACCGGTCCGGCGGTCCGTGGTCGAGCGGACCGAGCAGCTGCTCGCGCGCGCGCACCGCGAACTGCGGGTCGTAACGGACGTCGAACAGTTCGCCGCGGACGTCGGAATAGATCGCGCTGAAGCTGCCCAGGCCGAGTCCGACCAGCGATTCGTCGAGGATCGCGACCTTGTACTCCCACTCGCCGCGCTTTCGCTGCAGGTACGCATGATGGCTCTCCGAGTGGGTGTTCGCGCGCAGATACGCGTGGTATTCGGCCTCGCCGGCCCGGTTGAACTCGAGCAGCGTCGCGCGTACCTGGTCGAACTCGAGCGCGTCGGCGCGCGGCCAGTCCCGCCGGACCAGATCGAACACCATCTGCTCCATCGTCAGCGCGCGCTCGGCGTTGTCGACGAAATCCGGAAACGACCGCAGCGGCCGCTGATGCGCGTCGCGGTAGACGACGAGCCCCGGCGGCTCGACGGCGACCGGCCACGGCGCGATCGAGTTGCGCACGTCGTAGGTCTGGTCGGGATCGTGGCCGTAGCGCAGGTGCCCGAACAGCGGCCCGAACGGCATCCCCTGCGGATCGCGATGGGCGAACGCGTCCTGGAATGCGTGCAGGAACTCGCCGTACAGCAGCGCGCGCTGGCATGCCTGCAGCGTCGCATCGGCCGCGGACGCATGCAGCCTGCGCAGCTGCCGGTTCCACGGGTTGCGCCAGTCGGCGCTGAGCTCGTCGGCTTCGTACGTGAAGTGATACAGCGTGCGCGCCGCCACGTTCAGCGGCGCCTCCGGCATCGTCTGCGGGTTGTCGTCGATCCCCTGCGCCGCGGTCGCGATCATCTTCGCGAGCGACGGGGGCAACCCGGCGACGCGCGCCAGGAAGAACGTGAGGTAGTAGTGGACGTCGATCTCGTAGAGCCCCTGCGGATCGGTGCGGCGCGATGAGCGCGGCGCACGGTACGGATCCGGTCCGTCCGGATAACCGAGCGGGTCCGGCGTCAGGTAGCGCTGGTCGATCGGATCGACGTAGCGGTGCAGGTTGTAGTGCAGACCCGACTCGCGGTCCGGATAGCGTCCGTCGCGGCGCAACGCCGCCAGCAGCGGATCGACATCGTTGGGCCAGTGCACGCGCCCGGCTTCGATCACCGCAATCGGCAGCCCGCGCAGATCGATGAATTCGAGCCGGCGCTCCCCCAGCTGCGCGTCGAGCCGCCCGCGGTCGTACAGGAACAGCGTGGTCGCCCCGCCAGCCGTCTTCGCGATTCGCTCGCCGAACGCGTTGTACCGGTATTGCGCAAGCAGCGTCGACCCCTGCGCGACGGCCGTCAGCCGTCCCTGCGCGTCATAACTGAACCGCAGGCCGTCGCGCGCGACGACGCGGCCGCGCGAGTCGTACCGGCGCAGCGGCACGTCGGTGCCGCCGCGCAGCGGCCGGCTCGCCGCTGCCGGCTGCAGCACGAATGCCGGCCGCACCGCCGACGCCGGTGCGCGCGCCCAGCGCGCCTCCGACAGCACCGGGCGCCCGTCGTCCAGCGTCACCGCCGCCAGCGTGCCGCCGGCGGCGTGGTACCGGTAGCGCAGCAGCGCGCCGCTCGCCAGTCGCTGCGCCTGTACGCGCCCCTGCGGATCGAAGTCGGTGCCGCGCTCGAAGCGCTGCCCGCCGATGACCGTTTCGGCTGCGATCCGGCGACCGGCGGCGTCGTAGCGGTAGCGGATCCGCTGGGCCGGGTCGTCGACAGAAACCAGCCGCGAACCGTCCCATCCGATCGCGACGTTCTGGGCCGGCTCGCCCGGGGCGAAGATCCGCTTGGCGATCACGCGGCCGGCTGAATCGTGATCGAATTCGATCCGGGCGCCGTCGACGTATCGGATCGCGACGACCCGGTCGGCTTCGTCGTGAACCGCCGCCTGATCGCCGTGATGCGGCAGCCGGATTCGCACCGGGCGGCCGAAGTCGTCGCGAAGGATCGGATCGTCGTCGGGCCGGGCGCCGCGGCCGGAATCCTGGCGCGGGTCCGCGGCCGCTCGCGCAGGACGCGTCAGCAG
>DATLGW010000166.1:0-1841 GCA_035540315.1 Burkholderiaceae bacterium
GTCGTAGAGCGGCACGTCGTGGTTCCCCGGGACGACGATCTTCGGGCCGGGCAAGAGGTCCAGAAATTGGCGCGCGCTTCGGAACTGGCTTGCGCGGGCGCGCTGCGTCAGATCGCCCGACACGGCGATCAGGTCCGGTCGCAACCGCGCCGCCGCATCGGCGAGCGGCCCGACGACCTCTTCGGCCAGTCGTCCGAAATGCAGATCGGACAGGTGGAGCACCGTTCTCATGCGAGCGTGCCGGCGGCTGTTCGCGTACACGACACGATGCCAAGGGGGCCGCGCGCCGGTGCGCTGTGCCTGGCGCGTTCAGGGTTATTCGACTTCCGCGACGGCCGTGCGGCAACAATCCTGACGGCGTCGCAACGCTCGAAGCGGACGGCGACCGCCACGCGACGCGGCGCGCTTTCAGTGAAACTGTTCATTCTCTTCAATGGTGCATCGGGCCATCTGGATCCCGAGGCAGTCCGCACGACGATCTCCGAAGTCCTTTTGGGCGCGGCGCGGGAGCACGAGTTCCTGCGCGTCGAGCGCGCCGACGCACTGCCGCAGATGGCTGCGCTGGCAGTGCGCAACGCGCAACAGGCGCGCGGCGCGGTGGTCGTGGCCGGCGGCGACGGCACGATCAACGCCGTGGCACAGCAAGTCTGCGGCAGCGGCGTGCCCCTCGGCGTCGTCCCCTGCGGCACGTTCAACTATTTCGCGCGGGCGCACGCGATCCCGCTTGCGACCGACGCGGCGGCACGCGCGCTGCTCGACGGCGCCGTGCGGCCGGTTCAGGTCGGGCGGGTGAACGGACGGGTGTTCCTGGTGAACGCGAGCCTGGGCCTGTATCCGACGCTGCTCGAGGACCGGGAAGCGTACAAGCGCCAATACGGGCGCAATCGGCTGGTGGCGCTGTGGGCTGCCGTGGTGACGCTGCTGCGCGAACATCGCCAGATCGCCGTCTTTGCGGAGCACGACGGCGAGCCGACGGCGCTGCGCACGCCGACGCTGTTCGTCGGCAACAATCCGCTGCAGCTCGAGCACGTCGGCGTGCCCGAAGCCGCGTCGCTGCAGCGCGGCCGGCTCGCGGCGCTCGCCGCGCGGCCGGTCGGCACGCTCGCGCTGCTCGGACTGGCGCTGCGCGGGGCGCTCGGCAGGTTGGGGGAGTCCCAGAACCTGATCCACTTCGCGTTTCGCCGGATGACGGTGCGCCCGGCGCAGCGTTACGGTCCGCAGCGGTTCAAGGCGGCGCTCGACGGCGAGATCGTGTGGATGCGCGCGCCGCTGGTGTTCGAGATCGCCGACGAGCCGCTGCCGCTGCTCGTGCCAGCGCCGCCGCCGCAGCAGCAGGCGGGTTCGATTGCGGCTTCGGCCGTTGCGAGCGCCGAGTCGGGCTGAGCGGCGGCGCACGCGCGGCAGCGGAGTCCGCCGCCGCGGCGACATTGCGTTATTTCGCGGCGAAGCAGTAGAACAATCCGTCCCCGCCGGTGCTGCGCAGTCCTTCCTGATGGCACCCGCGCGTCGGATGCGACGAGTTCCACGACGTCGTCCACGGCACCTGCGCGGGCGGGCCGCGGCGGTCGTGATGTCCGGTCATCGCCGCGCCGTCGGGACCGCTCTTGGTCCAGTTGCCGCAGGTCAGGTCGATGTGCGGCGAAAACGTGGTCCCGTCGGTCCGGGATCCCGTCAGGATGTCGTGCTTGTTCGGCGAATCGCCGGCGCCGGGAACCGTCTGACCGCGCTCGTCGAGTGCGGTCTGCTTGTTGACGTTGTTCTTGTCGGAATGCAGCTCGTCGACGTTGTTCGCGATCACGACGCCCTTCGCATTGCGCCAGGGGCCGGTGCCGATGCGATCG
>DATLGW010000167.1:0-8462 GCA_035540315.1 Burkholderiaceae bacterium
CGTAATACGTGTTGATCCGCACCAGATCGGCGAGCTCCACGCCGGCCGCCGCCAATGCGTCGCGCAGGCGCTGGAATGCCGCGTGGGTCTGCGGCTGGATGTCGGTGTCCCGAACCGGTTCGCCGGCCGCAGTGACCGGCAGCACGTTCGCGACGAAAACGCGCGCACCCAGCCGCGCGATCGTCGGCAGGTTCGTCCGCAGCGTGTCTGTCTTGCCGTTCGGCATCCTGCTTTTCCTTTGCTACGTTGAACGCGTCGATGCGACGGCGTCGGCGATCGCAGCGCCGTCCGCCGTGCCGCCGCTGCGGGTCCGAGCGGCATGCTCGGCGGCGTTGCGGATGTGATCGTCCATCCGATCGGCGGCGGCACGAGCGTTGCGCGCCTCGAGCGCTTCGATCAGGCGCTGCAGCTCGTCGAGCGCGGCGTCGACCCGGTGCTGCGGCGTGGGCGCGCTGGTGCGGATCCACTGGATCTTGTCGATCAGGTTCATCAGGATGCCGGTGATCATCGTGTTGCCGGCCGCCCGGTACAGCGTCATGTGAAGCATCGAATCGAAATCCATGAACGCGGCGCGCAGCCTCGCGGGCGATGCGGCCGAGCGCAGCGGACGCAGCTGTTCGAACGCGCGGCGCAACTTGCCCAGATCGTCGTCGCCGATGCTGCGCGCCGCAGTGCGGGCAACGTGCGTTTCCAGCAGCAGCCGCAGCTCGAGCAGCTCGGCGATCTCGCGGTCGCTGAGCGAGCGGACGTAGGTTCCGCTCTTGGGGCTGACCGAGATCCAGCCGTCGTTCTTCAGTCGACCCAGCGCGGTTCGGATCGGCGAGCGCCCCAGGCCGAGCTCCTCGGCCAGCCGAACCTCCGACAGACGCTCGCCCGGCGCGTAAGTGCCGTTCAGGATCCGCTTCTTCAGCGCCTGATAGGCCCGCAGCGCGTCGGTTGCGGATTCGACCCCTGCGTTTCCGATTCTCACGGCCGCGGACCTAATATTCCCTGGAAAGATCGACGACGTTTCGCAGCGGCTGTCCCGCGACGTGCCGCCGCACGTTGTCGAAGAAGATGTCGAGCGTCCTCGGCATGTACGCCTGCAGGTCGTCGGAGAGCACGTGCGGCGTGATGATCAGGTTCGGCGCATCCCACAGCGTCGACTCGGCCGGCAGCGGCTCGGGATAGCTGACGTCGATCACTGCGCTGCCCAGGTGCCCGCCGCGAAGCGCCTCCTCGAGCGCCTGCGGATCGACCAGCCCGCCGCGCGACATGTTGATGAACCCAGCGCCCGGCTTCATCAGCGCGAATTCGCGCTTGCCCATGATGAAACGCGTCTTCGACGTCAGCGCGAGGTTCAGCAGCACGATGTCCGCCTGCGGCAGCAGGTCGTGCAGCGCCTCGGGCGTGTGCATCTCGTCGACCGCCGGATGCGGCTCGCCGCTGCGCCGGATTCCGAGCACCCGCATCCCCACGTTGCGCGCCTGCTCGGCCGCGCCGCCGCCGATGTGGCCGACGCCGACGATCAGCAGCGTCTTGCCTTCGACCGTGGTCGTGAAGATCCGGTTCCACTTGTGCTCGCGCTGGCTCGTCACCAGCGCCGGAATCCGCGCGTTCACCATCAGGATCGCCATCAGCGCCGACTGGGACGCCTTCGGCACGTGCGCGCCGAAGTTCGTCGTCAGCTGCAGGCCCTCCGGCACCCAATCGAGCGGCAGCAGATAGTCGACGCCGGCGCCCAGCACCTGGATCCACTTCAGCCGCGGCGCGCGCAGCCGCAGATCGTCGCGCGCGAAGCGATAGCTGATCATCGCGTCGGCCGACTTCATCGCGTCGTCGTAGATGTCGCCGTCCCAGCCCCAGGTCGTCCGAACCAGCTTCGCGACGTCCGGGTTGCGCTCGAGCGCGGCTGCGTACTGATCCTCGTGCACGATGAACACCGGCATCATCGAGCGTGCATTTTCAATGTGCACGACGAACGGGTCGCGCTCCGAATAGCTCCGGCGTTCGGTGTTGCCGCTCATGTCAGGCCGCCTTCGCAACCGAAACCGAACTGCCCCGCGTCGCGCGCGAGCTCGCATCCTGAGGGCCGAGCACGCGATCGAGCACCCGGTTCGCGATCCGATGCACGATGAACTCCTCGGTCGAATAGCGCCCGGGCCGGTAGGCACCCGAGCGCATTCCGCGCTGCACGACCGGATTGATCACGAGGTCCTCGCGCACGATCTGCGAATACTTCTCGTAGTACTCCGGCCCGACGATGTCGCCGAAATCGGGCCGCTGCACGGTCGTCTTCGGAAACGCCCAGTTCTCGTACAGCCGAAGCTTCTCCGGCCCCTGCGGCAGGTACTGCCGGAACTTCATGTACGACGAGGTCAGGATGATCTGCACGCTGGGCACGACCCACACGTGATACAGCCCCGACGCCTTGCGCTCGTCGAGCCCCGGAATCTCGGGCAGTCCCGAGTAGGCGACGATGCTGCGCTTGCTGTACATCGCTTCCCATGGCCCGTTCGTGCGCTCGAACTCCCACGCCTGCGGCTCTTTCGGCATGTGCTTGCGGTGGATCGTCGCCGCGTGATAGTTCTCGAACGCGTTCTCGAGCCAGACCTTCCAGTTGCAGTCGACGTGGTATTCGTCGCGATGCGTCCACTGCATGTTCTCGAGGTCGTACGCCGCCAGGAACTCCGGCAGGTCGCGAAGCCACTGGACGAGCGGCTCGGCGTTCTCGTCGAAGTTCACGAAGATGAAGCCGCCCCACGTCTCCGACCGCACCGGCGTCAGACCGTAGTCGGACGGCGAGAATCCTTCCGACGCCGCCATCGGCGGCGGATGCCCCGGCGTGCTGACGAGCTTGCCGGCCAGCGTGTAGGTCCAGCTGTGATACGGGCAGACGAACGCGCGGCAATGGCCCGATCCTTCGGCGATCACCGCGCCGCGGTGCCGGCACACCGCCGAGTGCACGCGCACCTGGCGGTTCTCGTCGCGCACCGCGATCAGCGGCTGCCCGATCGGGTCGATCGTGAAGTAGTCACCCGGTTCCGGGATCTGGTCGACGCGGCCGATGCACAGCCAGTCCTTGCGAAAGAACCCATCGATCTCCCGCGCGTACCACTCCGGCGACACGTAACACCAGCCGGGCAGCGCAGACGCCTGCTGCAGCGGCAGCCGGACGGAAGTGAAGTGCTCGGGCGAAAAGATATTCGTGGACATGCGAATCCTCTCGATCGGATTGAACGAAGCGAACGAGGACCGCTTGCCGCAACGCCGACGTGAGCGTGCGCGTGCAGGCGCGGAGGATTCGGCACGAACTGCTGACTGAGAGACTAGTTAACTAGTTGGAAGGTGTCAACTGCACACGGGAGGCGACCGCCGACGCCGGCGCTACAGCCGGTAGGCCTGGACCGCGTTGCCGCCCAGGATCGCCGCCTGCTCCGATGCCGACAGATCGGCAATGCACGAGCGAAACGCGTCGAACAGCGAGCGGTAATCGGTCCAGATCTTCTCGATCGGGAAATTGCTGCCGTACATGCAACGGCCGGCACCGAAGATCTCGATCGTTTCCTGCACGACCGGGCGCATCAGCTCGGGCGACGCCGAGTGCACGAACGTGCCCAGACCGGAGAGCTTCACGTGCACGTTGGGACAGCGGGCGAGTTCGCGCATGCCGCGACGCCACAGGTCGAAGCCCTCAGCGCTGCGGTCCTCGAGCATGCCTGCGTGCTCGAGCACGAAGAGCTGCTCGGCGAAATCCTTCGCCAGCCGAACGCCCTCGTCCATCTGCCCAGCGAAAATCTGCAGCTCGAACAACCAGCCGCGGCGCGCGAGCCGGGCGAAGCCGCGGCGCCACGATGCGTCGGCCATCAGATCGGGACGCGACGCAAACCGGTACTGCGGGTTGCGATGCCAGTGCAACTGCTGCCGGATGCCGCGGACCCCGGGCAACGACGCAAGCGCGTCCAAGTGGGAGTCGATGTCGTCGCGTCCGAAATCGGCATACGCGACGATCGCCTGCGGCCAGCCGTAGCCGTCCGCAACAGACTGCACCCACTGCGCCTCGTCGAGTCCCTTGTCCACTGGCCAGTTCGCCTGCACGTAGACGGATTCGGTCACGCCGCAGGGGCGCACGTCGGACAGGAACTCCGCGATCGGATAGTCGCGCCGGATCGACTCGTACTCGCCGAAGATCCGGGGTTGCATCGGCCCATTCAGCCACGCCAGATCGGACCGGCGCCAGATGTGATGATGCGCATCGACGATCCGCGCGGGGGCAGACCCGACCGGCGCAGGCGCGGGCGCTGGAGTTGATTTCGCGATCACGGCGCTAGCTGCGCTTGTTGCGCCAGTACGCCGATTGATTCGCGCCGTCCAGCGCGCCGATGCCTGCCTTGGCGCCCTCGTCGTAGCAGCCGAGCGCCGCCGCGGTCACCGGGAGGCTGGCGCCGTGCGCGCGCGCATGCTCGAGCATCGTGCGCAAGTCCTTGCGCATCGAATCGATGTCGTAGGTCCCGGGGACCTGCTGGCCACCGAGCGCCTGAGCGACCGGACCGAGCCGGGCCTTCAGCGCGTTGGTGCCGCCGGAGCTGTCGCCGAACATGTCGGCGAGCCGCTGCGGATCCACGCCGAGCTCGCGGCACACGGCGAGCGCCTCGCCGAAAGCCTGCCAGTACACGATCAGCGGCAGATTGATCGCGAGCTTCATCGTAGCGCCGGCGCCCACCGGCCCGACGTGCTCGAGCCGGCGACAAAGCTTTTCCAGCACTGGCCGCGCCCGCGCGACGTCCGACTCCGCTCCGCCCACCAGCCCGAACAGCTTGCCTTCGCGCGCCGGCCCGGTCGTTCCGCCGACCGGGCATTCGACGAACGCAGCACCCTTGGCGCCGATGCGTTGCGCAAGCGCTTGCTCGGTCTCCGGGCGCACCGTGCTCATCTCGATGAACAGCTTGCCACCGATGTCGCCCGACAGCAGCCCGTCGCTGCCGGCGTACACTGCCTCGATCGCGGCAGCGTCGGTCACGATCGTGATCACGATCTCGACACTCGAGGCAAGCGCCGCCGGCGACTCGGCGGCCTTGGCGCCCGCCTCCAGCAGCGGCTTCGTCTTCTGTTGCGTGCGGTTCCACACGAATACTTCTTCGCCGGTGGCCAACAGCCGATGCGCGATCGCTGCACCCATCCGACCCGTTCCTGCGATGCCAATCTTCATTGCGTCGTCTTTCCGGCGGTTGTGATATCCGTTATTATCATTGTGCGTTATTTTGCTACAGAATGGTACAACGGATGACGATTCGCGAACCCGTCGGCTGCACGGTGAACGTCCCCGAAGGGGTGATGGCCGGCGCTACCGGCCGCTACACCAAGACGTTCGGCGAGCTGGAGGCGCTGTACGCGGACCGGCAGGCATTCGCGGCGATGGCGCCGTCGATGCGCGATTCGGTCGTCTACGAGGTCACGGAATTCCGTCCGTCGAGCGCGACCGGCGATCTGATCTTCGGCGTCACGCGGATGGCCCCGGGCAAGGTGGGCGGCGAGTTCTTCATGACCCGCGGCCACCTTCATGCCAAGGCCGACCGGCCGGAGATCTACTACGGGCAGTCCGGCCGGGGCGTGATGCTGATGGAGTCGCCCGACGGCGAGACGCG
The DNA here is from genome assembly GCA_035540315.1 of Burkholderiaceae bacterium. Classification (GTDB taxonomy): domain Bacteria; phylum Pseudomonadota; class Gammaproteobacteria; order Burkholderiales; family Burkholderiaceae_E; genus DATLGW01. The sequence goes on from DATLGW010000167.1 coordinate 5,625, forward strand.
CACCGTCGTCATCGAGCCCCAGACAGTCTGCTACGTGCCGCCGTTCTGGATCCACCGATCGGTCAACGTCGGCGACGACGATCTGGTCATGATGTTCTGCTATCCGGCCGATGCTGGCCAGGACTACGAGATCATCGCCCGCTCCGGCGGGATGCGGCTGCGCATCGTCGATGACGGCTCCCGCGGCTGGACCACGATCGGCAACACGAACTATCGGCCGCGCACGCAGCAGGAATGCGAGCGCCTGCTGGAGCCGACCCGGTGACGGCCGCCGCTGCAAGTTCAGCGGATCCCTTCGAGCTGATCGAGCGGCTCGGCGTGGTTCCGGTGATCGCGATCGATTCGGCCGCCGACGCAGTGCCGCTGGCCGACGCGCTGCTGGAAGGCGGATTGCCCGTCGCGGAGATCACGTTTCGCACGACCGCTGCAGCGGAAGTGCTCTCGCGGCTGCGCGATGCGCGCCCGCAGCTGTCGATCGGTGCCGGCACGCTGCTGGATCGAGCATCGCTCGATGCGGCGCTTGCCAGCGGCGCTCGCTTCGGGCTGGCGCCGGGATTCGACCCGGAGCTGGTGGCGGCAGCGCGCGACGCGAAGCTGCCTTTCGCACCGGGCGTGATGAGCCCAAGCGAGGTCAATGCGGCGCAGCGCGCCGGCGTGCGCGTGCTGAAGTTCTTTCCGGCGGCCACGGCCGGCGGACCCGCGGCGCTCGATGCGATCGCTGCGCCGTTCGCGCACTTGCGGCTGCGCTTCATTCCAACCGGCGGCGTGTCGGAGCAATCCCTCGCCGACTGGCTGCGGCTGCCCGCGGTGCTGGCCGTCGGCGGCACCTGGATCGCGCGCGCCGAACACATCCGCGCGGGCCGCTGGGCCGAGATCAGCGCCCGCGCCCGCGCGGCGCGCGAAGCGGTCGAGCGCGCGCGCCAGGCGCACGGAGCGCGCAATTGACGCGTTATGCTGCGGCCACTCGGCCGACCATCCATTTCATCGGCGTGACCACCGCGAGCAGCTCGATCATGCGGGTGTTCCCGCGTTGGGCCGAGTTTCTCGGGCTCGAGAACGCGGCGATTCGCGGCATCGATTTTCCGCTGCATGCGGAAGCGGCAGCGTACCGTGAGGCGGTGCAGTTCATCCGGGACGATCCACTGTCGCTGGGCGCGCTCGTCACGACGCACAAGATCGACCTCTATCACGCGTGCCGCGATCTGTTCGACGAGGTCGACACGTTCGCCGAGCTGATGGGCGAGACGAGCTGCCTGTCCAAGCGTGATGGCCGGCTGATCTGTCATGCGAAGGACCCGATCTCGTCGGGATTGGCCCTCGACGGTTTCCTGCCGCCGCAGCACTTCGCACGCAGCGGTGCCGAGCTGCTGTCGATGGGGGCCGGCGGCTCGACGATTGCGCTGACCTGGCACCTGATGCGACGCGAGCGCGGGCGGGACGTTCCGTCACGCATCGTCGTGTCCAACCGCAGCCGCCCTCGGCTCGACGCGCTGGCGAAGATCCACGGCCGGATCGATTCGGCGGTTCCCGTCGAGTACGTGCTCGCGCCCGATCCGGCGGTCAATGATCGGCTGGTCAGCGCGCTGCGCCCGGGCTCGCTGGTCATCAATGCGACCGGACTCGGCAAGGATGCGCCGGGGTCGCCGCTGACCGATGCCGCGACGTTCCCGCAGCACGGGATCGCCTGGGACCTCAATTATCGGGGCGACCTGGTGTTCCTCGATCAGGCGCGGCGCCAGCAGCGGGAGCGCTCGCTGCAGATCGAGGATGGCTGGACGTATTTCCTGCACGGCTGGACCCAGGTCATCGCCGAAGTCTTCCGCGTGCCGATCGCATCGTCAGGCCCGCAATTCGACACGCTGTCCGAAATTGCGAAGAGCGCGGCCAAGCCGGCCTGAGCCGTGCGGCCTCGGGCCGCGCACACCCGGCCGGCCCGGAGCCTGAAGATGAAGCGGATTCTGGTCACACCGCGGTCGCTGACCGAGCGCCCGCACCCGGCACTACTGCGACTGCAGCAGGCGGGGTACGAGCCGGTCTGCTCGACGCCAGGCGCAACGCCGAGCGAGCCGGAGCTGATTCGGCTGGTGCCGGGATGCGTCGGCTGGATCGCCGGTGTGGAGCCGGTCACCGCGGCCGTCATCGACGCCGCGGCTTCGCTGCGCGTGATCAGCCGCAACGGCGTAGGGGTCGACAACCTGCCGCTGGAACTGCTGCGCGAGCGCGGCGTCGAGGTGCTCGTGGCCGAGGGCGCCAATGCGAACGGCGTGGCCGAGCTCGCGCTTGCGCTGATGCTCTGCGGGCTGCGCCAGATCCCCCAGACGGACGCCGCGATCAAGGTGGGAGGCTGGCCGCGGCTTCTGGGCGCCGAACTGCGAGCGCGCACGCTCGGCGTGATCGGATGCGGCGCGATCGGCGCGCAGGTGCTGCGGCTCGCGCATGCGTTCGGTGCCCGGCTGATCGCGCATGACCCGCGACGCCCGCCGCTGCCGGAGCTCGCGAAAGAACTGCAATGGTGCGATCTGCCCGAGCTGCTGGCACGAGCTGACCTCGTGACGCTGCACTGCCCGCCGCTGGCGGACCGGGCGCTGATCGACCGGGCGGCGATCGGCTCGATTCGCACTGGCGCACTTCTGGTGAACACCGCCCGCGCGACGCTCGTCGACGAGGGGGCGGTGCTCGATGCGCTGGAGTCGGGCCAGCTGCGCGGCTACGCGACCGACGTGTTCGCTCACGAGCCCCCGTCCTCGGCGGCCTCGGCGGCGTTGGCCGCGCATCCGCGCGTGATCGCCACCAGTCACGTCGGCGGCTATACGCGCGAGAGCGTCGATCGCGCCGCCG
>DATLGW010000168.1:0-2844 GCA_035540315.1 Burkholderiaceae bacterium
TCGCCAGCCCGACCGGGCCGCCGCCGGCGATCGCGACGCGATGGCGCTGCGGGTCGCGACCGCTGCGAAGCGGCGGCACGCGGGGCTGATACGCCCGGTAGACGAACGGTCCGATCCGATCCATGGCGGCACGAGCGATCCGAACGCGACGGCCCCATTATCGCCGTGGTTGACCCGGCGATGCGGATCAGACGATCCTTACGGAGTTCAATCGATGCGAGGCGGTGGCTGCCGATGGATTCGATGCTGCAAACGACGCTGCGCGACGAGGTCGCGACGATCTGGCTGAACCGGCCCGAGCTGCGCAACGCGCTGAACGCACAATTGATCGATGCGCTGCACGATGCGGTCGCGCGGGCGATCGAAGCGCGCGACGCGCGGGTGATCGTGCTCGCGGGGCGCGGCCCGGCATTCTGCGCCGGCGCCGATCTGAACTGGATGAAGCAGGCGGCCGGTTACGGGCGCGAGGAGAACGAGGCCGACGCGCTGCGGCTCGCGCAGCTGCTGCGCGCGCTGTACGAGTCGCCGAAGCCGACGGTCGCGCGGGTGCACGGTGCGGCGTTCGCCGGCGCGATGGGGCTGGTCGCCGCCTGCGACATCGCGGTCGCGTCGACTGCAGCGAAATTCTGCCTGTCCGAAGTCAAGCTGGGGCTGATTCCGGCGATGATCAGCCCCTACGTCATCCGCGCGATCGGCGAGCGCGCCGCGCGCCGCTATTTCCTGACGGCCGAGGTGTTCGATGCGGGCGAGGCTTACCGGCTCGGCTTCGTGCAGGCGCTCGCGCAGCCCGACACGCTCGATGCGACGCTCGACGCCGTCGTCGCGCAACTGCTGCAGGCCGGCCCCGGAGCGCTCGCCGAAGCGAAGCGGCTGATCCGCGACGTCGCCGGCCGCGACATCGACGATGCGCTGACCACCGACACGGCGGCGCGGATCGCCGCAGTCCGTGCGTCGGCCGAAGGCCGCGAAGGGATCGCATCGTTCCTCGAGAAGCGCAAGCCGTCGTGGCAGTCGCCGCGTTGACACGGCCGGGCCGCCGCCGCCGCGCCGATCGAACTTCGCCAGCGCGCAACCGCCGGAGCCGCCGCCGATGTTCTCGAAGATCCTGATCGCCAACCGCGGCGAGATCGCATGCCGCGTCGCTGCAACCGCGCGCAAGCTCGGCATCGCGACCGTCGCGGTGTACTCCGATGCCGACGCGAACGCGCGGCACGTCGCCGCGTGCGACGAAGCGTGGCGGCTCGGCCCGCCGCCGGCGCGCGAGTCGTACCTGCGGGGCGACGCGATCGTCGAGATCGCCAGCCGCACCGGCTCGCAGGCGATCCATCCCGGCTACGGGTTCCTGTCCGAGAACGAGGCGTTCGCGCAGGCGTGCGCCGATGCCGGAATCGCGTTCATCGGCCCGCCCGCCTCGGCCATCCGAGCGATGGGGCTCAAGGCCGAGTCGAAGCGGCTGATGACGCAGGCCGGCGTGCCGACCGTGCCCGGCTACCACGGCGACGACCAATCGCCGGCGCTGCTGCGCGAGCAGGCCGATCGAATCGGCTATCCGGTGCTGATCAAGGCCAGCGCCGGCGGCGGCGGCAAGGGAATGCGGATCGTGCAGCGCCGGGCGGAACTCGACGCTGCGCTCGCGTCGTGCCAGCGCGAGGCCGCGGCGAGCTTCGGCAACGACGCCGTGCTGATCGAGCGCTACCTGACCCGGCCGCGGCACATCGAGATCCAGGTGTTCGCCGATTCGCACGGCGGCGCGGTCCACCTGTTCGAGCGCGACTGCTCGGTGCAGCGGCGCCATCAGAAGGTCATCGAGGAAGCGCCGGCACCGGGGCTGCCCCAGGCGCGCCGCGATGCGATGGGCGAGGCGGCGATCGCCGCTGCGCGTGCGGTCGGCTACGTCGGCGCCGGCACCGTCGAGTTCATCGTCGACGCCGGCGGCGAGTTCTTCTTCATGGAGATGAACACGCGGCTGCAAGTCGAGCATCCGGTCACCGAGATGATCACCGGACTCGATCTGGTCGAATGGCAGCTGCGCGTGGCCGCGGGCGAGCCGCTGCCGGTGCGCCAGGACATGCTGGCGATCCGCGGCCATTCGATCGAGGCGCGCATCTATGCCGAGAACCCGGACAAGGGGTTCCTGCCGTCGGTCGGCACGTTGCGGCATCTGCAGATGCCGCCCGCGGTCGAGTTCACGACCGGTCTGGGTTCGCTGCGCAGCGACCCGGCGCCGGTGCGCATCGATTCGGGCGTCCGCGAGGGCGACCCGATCACGCCGCACTACGACCCGATGATCGCGAAGCTGATCGTCTGGGGCGCAGATCGGGCGCAGGCGATCGGCCGGATGCGGCAGGCGCTGCAGCGCTTCGAGGTCGTCGGACCGGCGACGAACGTCGCGTTCCTCGATCGGCTGATGGCCAGCCGCTCCTACGTCGACGCCGATCTCGACACGGCGCTGATCGAACGCGAATCGAAGACGCTGCTGGCGCCGCCGCCGCCGCCCGGGCTGCGGCAATTGGCGGTCGCAGCCGCGGCCGTGCTCGCGCTCGAGGACGAGCCGGCGCGCGCAGGCGTCCCGCCGGGCTGGGCGTACGATCCGTGGGCGGCCCGCGACGGCTGGCGACTCAATTCGACGCTGTCCCGCACGCTGTCGTTCGCCGTGGGCGAGCATCGGCACGACGTGACGGTCGATCACGAATCGGCCGACTCGCTGGCCGTGCGCGACGGCGAGCAGCGGATCCGCGTCGCGTCGCCGTCGCTGCGCGGCCGGCAGCTGTCGTTGCGGCTGGACGATTCGGCGGTGATCGCGAACGTGGTTGCCGACGGCGAAACGCTGCACCTGTTCGGGCC
>DATLGW010000169.1:0-13233 GCA_035540315.1 Burkholderiaceae bacterium
CCAGGATCAGGTTCTGCTCGACCGTCAGGCCCGGGAAGATGTCGCGGTTCTCGGGCACGTAGCCCAGCCCCAAGTGCGCGATCCGGAACGCCTTCTCCCCCAGGATCTCGCGCCCCTTGAACCGCACGCTGCCGGTCGCGCTGACCAGCCCCATGATCGCCTTGACCGTGGTCGAGCGGCCGACGCCGTTGCGCCCGAGCAGGCTGACGATCTCGCCCTCGCGCAAGTACATGTCGACCCCGTGCAGCACGTGGCTCTTGCCGTAGTACCCGTGCAGGTTCGACACCTGCAGGAACTCGCCGGCGGCGGCGCTGCGGATCGCTTCAGCCATGGCCGCCGTCGGTCAGAGACGTTCCGAGGTACGCTTCCTGCACCGCACGATTGCCGCGGATGCGCGCCGGCACGTCCGAGGCGATCACCTCGCCGTAAACGACCACCGAGATTCGGTCGGCCAGATTGAAAACGACGCTCATGTCGTGCTCGACCATCACCAGCGTCTTGCCCTCGGTCATCCGCCGAATCAGCTCGACCGCCCGATCCGACTCCGAGCGGCTCATTCCCGCGGTCGGCTCGTCGAGAAGGATCACGTCTGCGCCGCCGGCGATCGTGATTCCGATCTCGAGCGCGCGCTGGTCGGCGTACGTCAGCAGCCCGGCGGCGACGTCGCGCCGGGCGCGCAGCCCGATGCGGGTCATGATGTCCTCGGCGCGCTCGCGCGCGTCGCGCAGCTTGTCGAGCCGGTGCCAGAACGAGTACTTGTAGCCGAGCGCGTACAGCGTCGCGCAGCGGATGTTCTCGTAGACCGACAGCCGCGGGAAGATGTTCGTGATCTGGAAGCTGCGCGACAGTCCCATCCGGTTGATCTCGAACGGGCGCTTGCCGATGATCGATTTGCCGTTCAGCGCAATGTCGCCGGCGCTGACCGGAAACCGCCCGGAGATCAGGTTGAACAGCGTCGATTTTCCCGCCCCGTTCGGTCCGATGATCGCGTGCCGCTCGCCCCGCGGGATCGACAGCGTGACGCCTCGGATGATCTCGGTCTTGCCGAAGCTCTTGCGCACGTCGGACAGCGCGAGCGCCGGCACCGCGGCGCCCGCAACCGCACCCGTCCGGGTCGGGTCGTAGGTCGCTGCGAGGGCGTTCACAGCTTCAGCTCCCGGGCGACCTGCTCCTCGATCTGCTCCTGCACCGCGCCCCATTCCCGCCGGAAGTAGCGCCGCATCACCTCGAAGCCCAGGCCCCCGCCGACGATCAGGCCAATCGCGATCACCCACAACTCGGGCGAAGCCGCATCAACCTGGAAGCCGAACAGCGACATCCGCGTCGTCCACTCGAGCGTCAGCTGATAGCCCATCTCGATGACCATGATGATGCCAAGCAGCAGCACCAGCCCGGTCAGCAGCACGCCGACGTACGGGTCGCGCAGCCGCCAGAACAGGCCGTACTTGATGACGCGCAGGTTCATCAGGATCAGCGATGCGACGCCGCCCGGCGCGAACATCACGATCAGCACGAAGAACGTCCCAAGGTAGAACTGCCAGGCCTTCGTGTAATGCACCAGCGCGACCGCGAAGATATCGACGATCACCGCGCCCAGGATCGGCCCGAAGAAGAACATCGAGCCGCCGATGAACGCCGCCAGCAGAGGCACCGCCGAGCGCACCGCCGACACGTTCTCGGCAGTCACGATCTCGTAGCTGATCACCGACAGTCCGCCCGAGATGCCGGCGAAGAACCCCGAGGCGATCAGCACGAACCAGCGCACGCGCTGGGTGTTGTAGCCGATGAACTCGGCGCGCTCCGGGTTGTCGCGCACCGCATTGGAGATCCTCCCCAGCGGTGTGTGCGCGAAGGCGTACATCGCGATCATCGACAGGAAGCACCAGGCCGCGATCAGGTAGTAGACCTGGATCGACGGGCCGAACGTGATGCCGAGCACCGGCTGGCCCATCACGCGGTTGGTCGAGATCCCGCCTTCGCCGCCAAAGAAGCCGGTGAAGATCCAGGCTGCGGCGAAAACCATCTCGACCAGCCCGAGCGTGATCATCGCGAATGCCGTTCCCGCCTTGCGCGTGGTCAGGTAGCCGAAAAGTACGCCGAAGAACGCGCCGAACACGCCGCCGACCAGCGGCAGCAGCATCACCGAGATCGGCGAGGCCGGCAGGAAGAACGTGCCGGCAGCGACCCGGTTCAGCGTGTGGACTGCAAAGTACGCACCCAGCCCGGAGTACACCGCATGGCCGAACGACAGCATGCCGCCCTGGCCGAAGATCATGTTGTACGCGAGCGCGAAGATGATCAGGATTCCCATCTGCGACATCAGCGTGATCGCGAATCCCGACGTGAAGACGAACGGCATCACGGCGAACAGCAGCGCGGTGCCGCCCCAGATCACCCAGCGGCCGACGTTATAGGGCCGGAAGCGGATCGTGCGGCCCCGCGTGCCGGAGCGCACCGGTGCATCCGGATCGACGGGGGCCGACTCCCGCGCCTGCTGCTCGAGCGACGACGACACGTCAACCCTCCCGGGTGCCCATCAGGCCGCGCGGCCTGAAGATCAGGATCAGCACCAGCAGCATGTACGGCAGCACCGGTGCGATCTCGGCAATCGTCAGCGACAGCGCCGGGTAGGCGAAGTTCGCCGGCGACAGCGTGACGCCGATGCCCTGCAGCAGTCTGACGAAGGACCAGTCGATCGCGACCGCGAACGTCTGCAGCACGCCGATCAGGAGCGAGGCGATGAACGCACCCGTCAGCGATCCCATGCCGCCGACGACGACCACCACGAACAGCAGCGCGCCCAGGAACTGCGCCATTCCCGGCTCGGTCACGAATGCCGCGCCGCCGATCACGCCGGCCAGGCCGGCGAGCGCGCAGCCGCCGCCGAACGTCAGCATGAACACCCGCGGCACGTTGTGTCCGAGCGCCTCGACGGTCTCCGGGTGCGTGAGCGAGGCCTGGATCACCAGGCCGATCCGCGTGCGCGTCAGCGCGAGCCAGATCGCGACCAGCATCACGATCGCGACCAGCATCATGAACGCACGGAAGGTCGGAAAGGTCGCCGTGTAGACCTGGAACAGCGGCCCGTCGAGCTCTGCCGGCACCCGGTACGGCACGGCCGCGCGCCCCCAGATGATCTGCACCAGCTCGACGATGATGAATGCGAGCCCGAACGTGAACAGCAGCTCGGGCACGTGGCCCCACTTGTGGACGCGCCGCAGGCCATAACGCTCGACGATCGCGCCGATGATGCCGACCAGGATCGGCGCGATGATCAGGGCGGGCCAGAAACCGATCCAGCGAGTGATCGTGTATGCGAAATACGCGCCGATCATGTAGAACGAGGCGTGCGCGAAGTTGAGCACCCCCATCATCGAGAAGATCAGCGTCAGGCCCGATGCGAGCATGAACAGCAGCAGCCCGTAGCTGACGCCGTTCAGCAGCGAGATCAGCAGAAATTCCACGTCAGGCCTTGCGCGCGGTCAGGGCGCGGCGAGCGAGCGCACCACGCATCGGTGCCCGGCTGCCGCAGCCGTAATCATCGGGTTTCGCGGCCGAGCGGCGCGGCGCTGTCACGCCGCGCCGCCGCGTTCGGTCAGTGCAGTGAGATCACTTCGGCTTGGCCGGGCGCTGCATCTGGCACGACGTCGGCTGTACGCCCACGTACGCCGGCAGGTACGCCTCGGGCCGCCACCCGAATCCGGTGTTTTCCTGGTCGAACTTGAGCTTCTTCCCGTCGACCTTCGCCCAGGTGCTGATGTTCATCGCCTGCTGAAGCTGATGGTCGCTCGCGCGCATCTCCACCTCGCCGTTCAGCGACTCGAACTTCATGCCTTCCATCGCGAACGCCACGCGTACCGGGTCGATCGACTTGGTCTGCTTGAACGCTTCGGACAGCATCCGGATGCCGGTGTAGGTCTGCATGGTGTAGTAGTCGTCGTTGAACTTCTTCTTGAAGCCTTCGACGATGTCCTGCCCCTTGAACTTCGGCTCGTTCGGCACCCAGATCGCGACCTGGCGCACGCGCTCGGCCGCAGCGCCGCCCATCGCGGTCGGCACGCCGGTCGTACCGGCGTAGTAGGTGTAGAAGTTCGCATCGAGGCCCGCTTCGCGCGCCGCCCGGATCAGAAGCTGCAGATCGGCACCCCAGTTGCCGGTGATGATCGTATCGGCTCCCGCTTGACGGATCTTTGCGATGTACGGCGCGAAGTCCTTGACCTGTCCGAGCGGATGCAGATCGTCGCCCACGATCTGGATGTCCGGACGCTTGCGCGCCAGCATCTCCTTCGCGGCACGCGTGACCTGCTGACCGAACGAGTAGTTCTGGTTGATCAGGAACACGCGCTTGACGTCCTTGTTCTCCGCCAGGTAGTTCGTCAGCGCCTCCATTTTCTGGTCGACGTTGGCGTCGAGGCGGAAATGCCAGAAGTTGCACTTAGAGTTCGTCAGATCGGGGTCGACCGCCGCATAGTTCAGGTAGACGATCTCGCGGCCCGGGTTGCGCTCGTTGTGGCGGGCGATCGCCTCCGACAGCGCGAGCGCGACCGAAGAGCCGTTGCCCTGAACGACGTAGCGGATGCCTTGATCGATGATTGCCTTCAGATGCGTCAGGCTCTCCTGAGGGCTGACCTTGTTGTCGAATGGCACGATCTCGAAGCGGACGTTCCCGGCCCACTTCTCGTTGTTCGCTTTTTCGACGATGTACTGCCAGCTGCGCAGCTGGTTCTGCCCGACCGGCGCGAACGGGCCCGACAGCGGATCGATGAAAGCGACGCGAACGGTCTCAGCGCGTTGAGCGAGCGCGCCCGGCGCGGCAACGCTTGCGGCCAGTGCGGCCCCGACCAGCGTCATGCGGAATCGAATCATGGAGGTCTCCTTCAACCGAAATATTTGCGCCGGCCTGGGAAGCCAGCCTTGTGTCGCGGCGGATGCTCCCGCGGCGTCGCGCGATAATAGCCCAAAACGGCACAGCGCCGACCAGGAGCAGCGCAATGAAAGCATGGATCGTCCGCCAATGGTGTGAGCCCGAGCAGATGCGCTTCGAGGACGTTGCGCTGCCCGAGCCGGGCCCGCGCCAGGTTCGCGTGAAGATCGCGGCGGCCGCGCTGAACTTCCTGGATACGCTGATGATCCAGGGCAGGTATCAGGTCAAGCCGGCGTTCCCGTTCACGCCCGGCGTCGAGATTGCCGGCGTCGTCGACGCGGCCGGCGAAGGCTGCCGGCTCGCGCCCGGTACGCCGGTGGCCGGAACGCTGGCGACCGGCGGTTATGCCGAATATGCGGTCGCCGAAGAGCGCACGCTTGCGCCGCTGCCGGCGGCACTCGATCTGAAGGTTGCCGCAACGATGGCGGTCGTGCATCCGACCGCCCACCTGTGCCTGCGCGATGCCGGCCGCCTGCAGCCGGGCGAGACGGTGATGGTCAGCGCCGCGGCGGGCGGCGTCGGGCTGGCGGCGCTGCAGCTGGCCAAGCGCTGGGGCGCGGGCAAGGTGATTGCGCTGGCGGGCGCCGAGAAGCTGCAGCTGTGCCGCGACTACGGCGCCGACGACGCGATCGACTACGGCGAGCCCGGCTGGTCCGACGCGGTCCGGGCGGTCGCGCCGAAAGGGCTGGACGTGGTCGTCGACATGGTCGGCGGCGACGTCGCCGAGCAGTCGCTGCGGCAGCTCGCATGGCGCGGGCGCCTGATCGTCGTCGGCTTTGCCGGCGGCACGATTCCGGCGCTGCAGGCGAACCGGCTGCTGCTGAAGTCGGCCTCGGCGATCGGCGTGTTCTGGGGCCAGACATCGGTGAGAGAGCCCGAGCTCGCGCAGCAGATCCTCGCCGAGCTGTTCGAGATGGCGGCCCGGCGCGAGCTGCGCCCGATCCTGAGCCGGGAGTATCCGCTGGCGCAGGCGCCGCAGGCGATGCGCGACCTCGCCGCCCGGCGCACGACCGGCAAGGTCGTGCTCGTGCCCTGAACGCGGGCTGCTGGATACGTGGTTGCGCCGTAGCGCAACCATGATCCTCAAGTCGTCGGCAGCCTGTAGTCCTTGAACTGCTCGCGCAGCCGCGTCTTCAGCATCTTCCCGGTCGCGCCCAGCGGAATCGACTCGACGAACTGCACGTCGTCCGGGGTCCACCACTTCGCGATCCGGCCCGAGTAGAACGCGAGCAGTTCGTCCCGCGTGACCTGCGCATCGGGCTTCTTGACGACGATCAGCAGCGGCCTCTCGTCCCACTTCGGGTGCGCGACCCCGATCACGGCGGCCTGCGCGACCGCCGGATGCTCCATTGCGATGTTCTCGAGGTCGATCGTGCTGATCCACTCGCCGCCCGACTTGATCACGTCCTTGCTGCGGTCGGTGATCTGCATGTAGCCGTCGGAGTCGATCGTCGCGACGTCGCCGGTCGGGAACCAGCCGCGGCCCTGATCGTCGTAGCGCAGCGGATCGCCGCCCTCGCCCTTGAAGTACTCCTTGATCACCCACGGGCCCCGAACCTGCAGGTCGCCGAACGTCTTTCCGTCCCACGCCAGCTCGCGGCCGTCGTCGCCGACGATGCGCATGTCCACGCCGAAGATCGCATGCCCCTGCTTCTCGAGCTTCTTCTGCTGCTCGGACGGCGGCAGCTCCAGGTGCTTCAGCTGCAGTCGCGCCAGCGATCCCAGCGGCGACATCTCGGTCATCCCCCAGGCGTGGATCACTTCGACTCCGTAATCGTCGCGAAACGCTCGGATCATCGCCGGCGGACACGCCGAACCGCCGATCACCGTGCGCTTCAGCGTCGAGAAGCGCAGCTTGTTGGCGCCCACGTGCTGCAGCAGGCCCAGCCAGACGGTGGGCACGCCGGCCGAATACGTGACGCGCTCGGCCTCGAACAGCTCGTACAGCGACTTGCCGTCCAGCGCCGGCCCCGGGAACACCAGCTTCGCGCCCACCAGCGGCGCGACGTACGGGATGCCCCAGGCATTGACGTGGAACATCGGCACGACCGGCAGGATCGAGTCCCGCGCCGAGCAGCCCATCGCATCCGGCAGCGATGCGCCGTAGGCGTGCAGCACCGTCGAGCGATGGCTGTACAGCGCGCCCTTCGGATTGCCGGTCGTCCCCGACGTGTAGCACAGGCCCACGGCGGTGCGCTCGTCGAGCTCGGGCCACTGCCAGCGGTCGGAACCGCCGGCCAGCAGCTCCTCGTAGCAGATCAGGTTCGGAATCCTGTGCGACTTCGGGATCCGGTCGCGTTCGGCCATCGCGATCCAGCCGCGCACCGTGCGGCAGTGCGGCGCGATCGCCTCGATCAGCGGCACGAACGTCAGGTCGAACGCCAGGTAGACGTCTTCGGCATGGTTCGTGATCCACGCGATCTGCTCGGGGTGCAGCCGCGGGTTGATCGTGTGGATCACCGCGCCGCTGCCGCCGACCGCGTAGTACAGCTCCATGTGCCGGTAGCCGTTCCACGCCAGCGTCGCGACCCGGTCCCCCGCGTTGACGCCGAGCCGCGCCAGCGCGTCGGCAAGCTGCCGCGCCCGCCGTTCGCAGTCGGCGTACGTGTAGCGGTGGATGTCGCCTTCGACCCGCCGCGATACGACCTGTGCGTCGGAATGATGGCGCGCCGCATGCGCCAGGATCGACGAGATCAGCAGCGGCTGATCCATCATCAAACCTTGCATTTCGCTTCTCCTCTGGGAAGGCCTGCACGACCTTCCTTGCGCGCCCGCTGCCCTGCGCCGCGGATCGCCGATAAAGCCGCCGATAGTGCGCAAGCCGATGCCCTGCCGTCAAGCAGGGTCGTGCCGGAGCGACCTAGAATAGAGCATGCACGCGCGAACCCGCTCCGCTGCCGCAGCGGCCGGCATCGACTCGCTGAAGCTGGACAACCGCTTCGCGCGGCTCGGTCCGCAGTTCTACACGCGGCTCGAACCGACGCCGCTGCCCGACCCGTACCTGGTCGCGGGCTCGCCGGCAGCTGCGTCACTCATCGGGCTGGATCCGGCCGAATTCGGGCGGCCCGAGCTGGTGGCGACGCTGGCGGGAAACCGGCCGCTGCCCGGAGGCGAGCCGCTGGCGGCCGTGTACGCGGGGCACCAGTTCGGCGTATGGGCCGGGCGCCTGGGCGACGGGCGCGCGATCCTGCTCGGCGAAGCCGTCGGACCGGACGGCGGCCGTTGGGAGATCCAGCTGAAGGGCTCGGGCAAGACGCCGTACTCGCGAATGGGCGACGGGCGCGCGGTGCTGCGCTCGTCGATCCGCGAGTTCCTGTGCTCGGAGGCGATGGCCGCGTTGGGGATTCCGACCAGCCGCGCGTTGTGCGTGATCGGATCGGACGCGCCGGTGTACCGCGAGACGGTCGAAACTGCCGCGGTCGCGACGCGATTGGCTCCGACGTGGATCCGGTTCGGAACGTTCGAGTACTTCTATTACTTCGATCAGCACGACCGGCTGCGGCAACTCGCGGACTTCGTGATCGAGCACTACTTCCCGCAGCTGCGCGATGCGCCGGCGCCGTACGCGGCACTGCTGCACGAGGTCACCGAGCGTACCGCCCGGCTGATCGCACGCTGGCAGTCGGTGGGCTTCTGCCACGGCGTGATGAACACCGACAACATGTCGATCCTCGGCATCACGATCGACTACGGGCCGTTCGGCTTCCTCGATGCATTCGATGCGAACCACATCTGCAACCACTCGGATCATTCCGGGCGCTATTCGTATGCGGCGCAGCCGGCAGTGGCCGAATGGAACTGTTATGCGCTCGCGCAGGCGATGCTGCCGCTGATCGGCGAGGTCGATGCCGCGCAGCAGGCATTGGCGGCGTTTCGGCCGGCGTTCGCCGCGGAATTCGCGACCGTAATGCGCGCGAAGCTCGGGCTGCAGACCGAGCAGCCCGGCGACGATGCGCTGCTTCAGCGACTGTTCCAGGCGCTGCACGCGAACCGCGCCGATTTCACGCTGTTCTTCCGGCGCCTGGCCGGCGTGCGCTCGGCCGATGCCGCCGGCGATGCGCCGGTGCGCGACCTGTTCATCGACCGCGATGCGGCCGACCGTTGGCTGGAGGATTACCGGGCCCGGCTGCGGGCGGACACCGTAGCGTCCCCCGCCGGCACGGCCGACTCCGATGCCCTGCGCGCGCAGCGGATGAACCGCGCGAACCCGAAGTACGTGCTGCGCAACCACCTGTGCGAGACCGCGATCCGCGCCGCCCAGGCGGGCGATTTCACGGAAACGCAGCGCCTGCTGCAAGTTTTGGAGCGTCCCTACGACGAACAGCCGCAGCACGACGCGTATGCGCGGCTGCCTCCGTCGTGGTCGAGCACGCTGGAGGTCAGCTGCTCGTCCTGACGCGGCCGCTCGGCCCCCGTCCGCGGCCGCCGCCGCTGCCGCTTTGTTAAGCTTGCGGTCCTTGTTGCGCCGCCCGTTGGCCGATTCCGATGAAGCTGCTGTTCGACCTGTTTCCGGTGATCCTGTTCTTCGCGGTCTATCAGGTCGCGGGAATCCTGCCCGCCACCGCGGTGGCGATCGCTTCGACCGTCGTGCAGATCGCCTGGCTGAAGATCTCGCGCCGGCCGGTCGAGACGATGCAGTGGACGAGCCTGGGAATCATCGTGGTGTTCGGGGGGCTGACGCTGTTTCTGCAGGACGAGATCTTCATCAAGTGGAAGCCGACTGTGCTGTACGCGCTGTTCGCAGCGGCGTTGCTCGGCGCGCGGCTGGCGACCGGCCGCAACCTGATCCGCACGATGATGGGCAAGCAGCTGACGCTGCCCGATCCGATCTGGGAGCGGCTGAACATCGCCTGGGTCGTGTTCTTCGCCGTGCTCGGCGTGCTGAACCTGTGGGTTGCCTATACGTTCTCGACCGACGCCTGGGTCAATTTCAAGCTGTTCGGGGCGATGGGGCTGACGTTCGCGTTCGTGATCGCGCAGGCGCTTTACGTCGGGCGCTACGTCCAGGACGAGGCCTGATGCGTCCGACGCTCGACGAGATCTCGCAGCGGCTTCGCGAGCGGATGCCCGAGGCGCAGTTCGACATCGACGACGACAGCCACCGCCACGCCGGACACGCCGGCGCGGCCGGCGGCGCCGGCCACTACCGGTTGCAGATCGTGTCGCCGCGCTTCGCAGGGCTGTCGACTGTGGCCCGGCACCGACTGGTGTATGATTGCTTCGGCGACTGGATGCCGCATCGCATCCACGCCCTTTCCATCGTTGCCCGCTCGCCCGACGAAGGCGCCTGAGCCAGCCGATCGGCCCGTTCCGGGCAATATCCATTCGAAAGAGGATCTATGAAACGGTTCATCCGCCGCGCGTTGCCTGCCGTGGCCGCGTTCGCCATTGCCTCGGCCGCCGGCTCCGCGCTGGCGCAGAACGCCGCGATCGTCAACGGCAAGCCGATTCCAAAATCGAAAGTCGACGACTTCGTCGCCGCGCTGGCCGCGCAGGGCCGCCCGGACACGCCGGAGTTGCGCAATGCGGTGCGCGAGGAGCTGATCGCGCGCGAGATCTTCGTGCAGGAAGCCGAGAAGAAGGGCCTGCCGCAGCAGCCCGAGGTGCGCCAGCAGCTCGACAGCGTGCGCCAGGAGGTGCTGATCCGCGCGCTGATCCGCGATCACCTGCAGAAGAACCCCGTCGGCGATTCCGACGTCAAGGCCGAGTACGAGCGCGTGGCCCAGCAGGCCGGCGAGAAGGAGTACAAGGCACGGCACATCCTGGTCGAGACCGAAGCCGAGGCCAAGGACCTGATCGCGCAGCTGAAGAAGGGCGCGAAGTTCGAGGAGCTCGCGAAGAAGTCGAAGGACCCGGGCTCGGCACAGGCCGGCGGCGACCTCGACTGGAACACGCCCGGCACGTTCGTCAAGCCGTTTTCCGACGCGATGGTCAAGCTCGAAAAAGGCAAGATGACCGAGGAGCCGGTGCAGACCCAGTTCGGCTGGCACGTGATCCGCGTCGATGACGTGCGCGACGTGCAGCCGCCGCCGCTCGATGCCGTCAAGGCCCAGATCCAGCAGGAGCTCGAGCGCCGCCGGATCCAGGATCTGCAGAAGGACCTGCGCGCGAAGGCGAAGATCCAGTAGCGCCCGCAAGGCGGCGGCACGCCGCCGTCGCCTCCCTCCTCTAATACTGCAGCCGCGCGTACGACGTGCGGCGCGACGCTTCGCGGGCCTGCCCGAGCGTGCGGATCCCTTGCTGCTCCAGCAACGGAAGCAGCCTCAGGAACACCTCGGCCGTCAGCATTGCGTCGCCGAGCGCGGTGTGGCGGCCCAGCACCGGCACGCCGAGGCGCGCGGCGATCCGCTCGAGCCGGTGCTCCGATTCGGGCTGGCCCGGGTGCGCGAGCGCCGAAAGCAGCAACGTGTCCAGCACCGGCTGCTCGAAACGAACGCCGCTGGAGGCTTCCTTCAGCTGCAGGAAGCGCAGGTCGAACGCCGCGTTGTGCGCAACCAGCACCGTGTCCTCCGCGAAGCGGTGGAGCTGCGGCAGCACCTGGTCGATCCCGGGCTGGCCTTCGAGCATCTGCTGCGAGATCCCGTGGATCGCCTGCGCTGCCCGGCGCACCGGACGCCGGGGATCGATCAGCCGCTCGAAGGACTCGTGCGCGAGCAGCCGGCCGTTGACGATGCGGACCGCGCCGATCGACACGATCTCGTCGCCCTCCGACGGCGCGAGCCCCGTGGTCTCGCAGTCGAACACCGTGTACGACAGCGCCGCGAGCGGCCGCTCGTCGAGCGCCATCGCCGCGCCGCGCTCCCCCAGCAGGTCGAAGTCGTAATAGACGGGCCGGCTGTCGATTGCCGCCGCGCTCGAATGCGCGGGCACCGGATCGATCGCCGGCAGCTGGACCACCAGCCGATGCGCGCTGCTGCCGCGATCGATCCGGCTCCACAGCGCCGCGCGATGCCGGGCCAGCACGTCGGCGACGGTTTCCGTTGCCGGACCGCCGCCGGCAGTGATCGGATCGCCCTGCCAGTCGCGCCACTGCTGGGGCTCCAGCGGGCTGCCGCTCCAGCACAGCGCCAGTTGCGCGAAGCGCCCCTGCAATGACGCCTCGATGCGCAGCGCCTGCAGGCCCGTCGCCCGGTGCAGCCGCGCAGCCAGCCGCGTCAGCGCCTGCACCAGCGAAAATCCATCGACGTTCAGCCACAGCGCCGCATGCGCCGGCTCGCATTGGACCGGCAGCTGCAACGCCGAACCGATGCTGCGCTGCAGCGCGACGATGAGATCGCTGGCCAGCATGTTCTCGTGCGGCCATACGGTCGATGTGCTCGCCGCTTCGGCCGCGATCGCCGATTGCAGCCGCTGCGACAGCGCCTCGGCTTCGGCGCGCACGACCTCGATGAAGCGGTCGCGCCGCTGCGGCTCCATGTCCGGATACTGCTGCATCGTCTCCGCCGCGGCCCGGATGTTCGCGAGCGACGCGCGAATTCCCTCGGTCAGCTGCTGCAGCAGCACGTCGCGGCGGCTGTCGGCCTCGATCGACTGCGTGATGTCCTCGAGCACGAGCACGAAACCTTCGATTGCGGCGTCGGCCGGCTCGCGATCCGAAGGGATTCCCAGCACCGGCGCCATCCGCGCCCGCAGCAGCCGTCCGGCTCGGGCGGTGACGAACTGGGCCATCGCTTCGGCGCGCTGCTGCGGCAGCCGCTGCGTTATCCGGTCGAGCGCATGCGCAACGAGCGCCCGGTCGACCACGCCGAAGAGGGTGCGCCCCAGCCCGATCAGAGGCACGTCGGCGGGGTCGGCGTCGCCCTGCAGCAGCTGCGCGGCGCGCGCGTTGTACAGCAGGATCCGGCCTTCGCTGTTGCAGACGACCACGCCTTGCGGCAGCTCCGACATCAGCGCAGCCAGCCGGTTGTTCTGCTGCGCCAGCTGCGCGTTCGCATCGGCCACGCGCGCAGCGACGTCGCCGGCGAGCGCGGCGTAGGCGTCGCCGATTTCATTGACCGCCGCCGCCAGTTCGCGCATCTCGGGGCCGCCGAGCGGGGTCAGCCGGTGCTGCGGGTTCGCGCTGCGGATCACGCGCAACGCCTCGGCCGCGCGCAGCGCCACGGCGGGGTATGCTGCGTGCCAGCTGCGCACCAGCAGGCCGAGCGCCAGCAGCAGCAGCGCGATCACCAGCGCCAGCACGCCCGCCTGCGGGCCGATCATTGCCGCGACCGCCTGGCGCTCGGGCGCGCTCAGCGCCGACCACAACGCAAGCCCGGCGAACCCGAGCAGCGCAAGCAGCGCGAGGACCGCGGCGACGATCCACAGCGCGA
>DATLGW010000170.1:0-3090 GCA_035540315.1 Burkholderiaceae bacterium
GGTGTCGCTGCGGCGCGCCGATCGCGGCGGCCGCGCAGGAGCGACGCGATGACGCGCTGGGCGATGGTCGTCGACCTGCGCCGTTGCGTCGGCTGCCAGACGTGCACCGCCGCGTGCAAGCACGCGAACGCGACCCCGCCGGGGGTTCAGTGGCGGCGCGTGCTCGACCTGGAGACCGGCGAGTTTCCCGACGTGCAGCGCGCGTTCGTTCCGGTCGCCTGCATGCACTGCGACGAGCCGCCGTGCCGCGACGTGTGCCCGACGACCGCGACGCGCAAGCGCGCCGACGGCGTCGTGACGATCGATTACGACCTGTGCATCGGCTGCGCCTATTGCACGGTCGCGTGCCCGTACCAGGCGCGTTCGCTCGCGCGCCGCGCGACGTTCGCGTACGGCGAGCCCATCCCCGCCGAAACGGTGCGCCACGACGACGCGCGGCTGGGCGTCGCGACGAAGTGCACGTTCTGCGTCGAGCGCATCGATGCCGGCATCGCCGCCGGACAGCGACCCGGCGTCGATCCCGATGCCACGCCGGCGTGCGCGAATTCCTGCATCGCCGGCGCGCTGCACTTCGGCGACGTCGACGATCCGAACGGCAACGTATCGCAGCTGCTCGCGCGCAACCAGCATTTCCGGATGCACGAGGAGCTCGGCACCGGCCCCGGCGTCTACTACTTGTGGGATCGGAAATGATCGCGGGCGCGGTGTTGCAGAAGAGCTGGGACGCGCGCGCTGCGGCGAACTTCGTCTGCGGCGGCATCGGCACCGGGCTCGTCGTCTGGGCGGCGATCGCGCAGGCGTTCGGACTGCCGTGGGCGCTGGCGATGACCGCCGGCGCGGCGCTCGTCGCTTGCGGGCTCCTCGCCGTGTGGCTCGAGATCGGCCGGCCGCTGCGCTCGGCGAACGTATTGCTGAATCCGCGCCGCTCGTGGATGAGCCGCGAGGCGGCCGCGGCCGGCGCGCTGTTCGTGCTGATCGCGATCGCGCTCGCGCAGCATGCGCCGTGGGCATCGGCCGGCGCGGCGCTCGCCGCGCTCGCTTTCGTCGGCTGCCAGGGACGGATGCTGCGCGCGGCCAAGGGCGTGCCTGCGTGGCGGCAGCCGGCGATGCCGGCGCTGATCGTCGTGTCGTCGCTGACGGACGGGCTGGCCGCGTACGTCGTGCTCGATGCGATCTCGGGCGCGGCCGCGCTGCGCGGCGCAGGGCTGGCAGGCCCGATGCTGCTCGCGCTCGCCGTCGCGCTGCGCTGGCTGGTCTGGCACCGCTATCGCATCGGCATTGCCGGCGCGGCGCCGCGGGCCGTGGCCGAAGCGGTCGCTCGGCTCGGGCGCGACCACGACCGCGCGGCCGCGGCCACGATCGCGCTGGCGGTCGCGGCGGGCGTTGCGCTGCCGTTCGCGCCGCTGGCGCCGACGGCCGATTCCGCGGCGCTGGCGATGATCGCGCTCGCCGCGATCGCAACGCTCGGCTGCGGCGCGTGGCTGCGCTACGGCCTGATCCGCAAGGCCGCGTTCCTGCAGGGCATCGCGCTGCCGCGGCTGCCGGTTCGCGGCCAACCCGCGATCGTCACGAGGGGGACACGATGAACGCGATCGCACCGCCGAGGATCCGGCGGCGGCCGGCGACGGTGCCGTCGATGCTCGATCCCGGCCTGGAGACGATGCCGCGCGAGCGGCTCGCGCAACTGCAGCTCGAGCGGCTGCGCCGCACGCTGCGCGACGCGTGGGCCGGCGTCGACTGGCACCGAGAGCGGCTGGCGGCCGCAGGGTTCGAACCGTCGGCGCTGCGCTCGCTCGACGATCTGCGGCGGCTGCCGCTGATGGGCAAGAGCGACCTGCGCGAGCGTTATCCGTTCGGTCTGCTCGCGCGACCGCGCAGCGAGTTGCGGCGGCTGCATGCGTCCTCCGGCACGACCGGCCAGGCGACCGTCGTCGCGTACACCGCCTCGGATCTGCGCCATTGGGCGCAGCTGATGGCGCGTTCGATGGCGTGCGCCGGCGTGCGCCGCGGCGACGTCGTGCACAACGCCTACGGCTATGGGCTTTTCACCGGCGGGCTCGGCATGCACGATGCCGCGCAGCGGCTCGGCGCGACGGTGGTGCCGGCCTCGGGCGGCAACACCGAGCGTCAGGTGATGCTGCTGCGCGATTTCGGCGCGCGCGTGTTGTGCGCCACGCCGTCGTATGCGCTGGCGATCGCCGAAAACGCCGAGAAGATGCGCATCCCGCTGCGCCGCGGCCCGCTCGCGATCGGATTGTTCGGCGCCGAGCCGTGGAGCGAAGCGATGCGCTGCGAGCTCGAGGGGCGGCTGGGCCTGCAGGCGTTCGACGTCTATGGGCTGTCCGAAGTGATGGGACCCGGCGTCGCGATCGAGTGCGCGCGCCGCGCCGGCTTGCATGGCTGGGAGGATCACTTCCTGTTCGAGACCGTGGATCCCGACACCGGCGCGCCGGTCGCCGACGGCGCGGCCGGCGAGCTGGTGATCACGACGCTGACGCGCCAGGCGATGCCGATGATCCGCTACCGGACCCGCGACATCACGCGGCTGCACCGGCGCGGCTGCGACTGCGGCCGAACGCATCTGCGGATCGCGCGGCTGACCGGGCGCAGCGACGACATGCTGATCGTGCGCGGCGTCAACGTCTATCCGTCGCAGATCGAGGCGGCGCTGCTCGCGTTGCCGGCCGTGACGCCGAACTACCGGATCGTCGTCGAGCGCCGCGGCGCGCTCGACGCGATGACGATCGAGATCGAAGCGGCAGACGCCGCGATTGCCGGCGATGCCGGGGCCGCAGCGCGGCTCGGCGCCGAGCTGCGCGAGCGCGTGAAGTCGGCGACCGGGCTGTCGGCCGAGATCGCGCTGAAGCGGCCCGGCGAGCTGCCCCGCTCGGCCGGCAAGGCCGAACGCGTCCGCGATCTGCGCCGAATCCCCGAAGGAGGCGTCCGATGAAGCGGTTGCTGCAATGGATCGTCAACGGCCGGCGCCGCGAGGACGCGGTGGCCGAGCACGCGACGCTGCTCGAGCACCTGCGCGACGGCGTGGGGCTGACCGGCGCCAAGCGCGGCTGTGACGGCGGCGAGTGCGGCGCC
>DATLGW010000171.1:0-5583 GCA_035540315.1 Burkholderiaceae bacterium
GCGGTGTTGCCGCGGGCGAATGCGTTGGTGCGCAGGCGCTTGTTTCACGTGGAACGACGGTTTCGGGGGTGGTGGCACCGTTGCCACCGGATCGCGGGCGTGGCTGGTTTGGTTCCGCGGCGAATGGCCGCCGTCGTTCCACGTGGAACACTCCGAGCGTTCACTGCCGGCTCCAATGTTCGCCGTCACTCCGCAGGTCAAGCGCTGCAGGCGACTATTGCTCGGCACGCGCGTTTGCGATGCGTGTCTGCGGTCGCACCGCCGATTTTTTTCAGGCGCTCGACTTTGAATGTTGCGGTACGCGTGGAAAGTGCACCGAAGGACGGGGGTGACCGAGGCCGGCGGATTGAGCGTGGCGTCTGTCAGGAGCAGATCACGGGTACGTCGAGCGTGGCAGTGAATTCTTCTGGCAATTTCAGCCCGCAGTGACCCTCGTCGTCGGCCCACGCCCCGCTGCAGACAGACACACCGCGTTCTCTTGGAAAAGCGCATCACCCCCGTGCACTGGACTGTAGCGGCGAGAGCGCGTCAAGCTGTGAGTGTGTCCACACATTTGGAAAAGTTGTCGCTCACTGTCATGCGAACGCGCGGTGCGCGATGTTTGCGATAACCCTGCAGATGACAGCGGAATTAAGTGTACCCGCGTGCTTCAGCCGCGCGTCTGCTGCGTGGTCCACTCGCAGCGGTGAACTCGTCTGTCCCGCCGGCCTATCGCGTCAGTCGAGCTGGTGGAGCGCAGGAGCGGCTACCGGTGTCCCGTGGCTGCAGATTTTCTGCATGGACGGACGTCGCGTGTGCGCAAGCGGCGCTCGTTGTTCCACGTGGAACTGCAGTCTGTGGCGCGTTCGCGGGAATCTGCCGTGCGCTGACGGGCAGTTCGGCGCCGCTCATGCTGCGCAGGTCGATGCCGGCTGCAAGCGTCGAGTAGCCGGCCGGCAGGCGGGCTTCGATGCCTTTGGCTGAAGCGCCGACCGCGGGTGGACGTTGCCGTTCCACGTGGAACACTCAAACCTCGAGCGGCTCGAGTCTTCGTCGGAACGCAATTTCGCGTTGGTCGCCCCGACTCATGGCCCGAAAGAGGGTAAGCTTCGCAACCGGACGCTCCGCATGAGACTGCGCTTTATAATCCGCGTCCGCTGGCTGTGCCGATGGAATTTCCAGAAAAGTTCGATGTGATCGTTGTCGGTGGCGGCCATGCCGGCACCGAGGCTGCGCTTGCCGCCGCACGGATGGGCCGGCGGACGCTGCTGCTCACGCACAGCATCGAAACGCTGGGCCAGATGTCGTGCAACCCCTCGATCGGCGGCATCGGCAAGGGCCACCTGGTCAAGGAGGTCGATGCGTTGGGTGGCGCGATGGCGGCAGCCACCGACGAAGCCGGCATCCAGTTCCGAATCCTGAACTCGAGCAAGGGCCCCGCGGTTCGGGCCACGCGGGCACAGGCGGACCGGGTGCTGTATCGAAGGGCCATTCGCAGTCGCCTGGAGAATCAGCCCGGGCTGTGGCTGTTCCAGCAGGCCGTCGACGACCTGATCGTCGAGGGTGACCGCGTGTGCGGCGCCGTCACCCAACTCGGTATCCGTTTCCGGTCCTCGGCAGTCGTCGTCACGGCCGGCACATTCCTGAACGGGTTGATTCACGTCGGACTGCAGAACTATTCGGGTGGACGCGCCGGAGATCCGCCCGCCGTCTCGCTTGCTCATCGGCTGCGGGAGCTGGCGTTGCCGCAAGGGCGCCTGAAGACTGGGACGCCGCCGCGGCTCGACGGGCGAACGATCGATTTCGCGCGCCTGGAACCGCAGCCGGGGGACTCGGACCCGGTGCCGGTGTTCTCTTTCCTGGGATCGCCCGACCAGCATCCTGAGCAGCTGCCCTGCTGGATCACGCATACGAATTCGCGCACGCACGAGATCATCCGCGGCGCGCTCGACCGTTCGCCGATGTATACCGGAGTCATCGAAGGCGTCGGCCCCCGTTACTGCCCATCGATCGAAGACAAGATCCATCGCTTCGCATCGAAGCAGTCGCATCAGATCTTTCTCGAGCCGGAAGGGCTGACCACGCACGAGATCTATCCGAACGGGATCTCGACCAGCCTGCCGTTCGACACCCAGATCGAGCTGGTTCGCTCGATGTCGGGATTGGAGCGGGCGCACATCCTGCGACCCGGCTATGCGATCGAATACGACTACTATGACCCGAGGGCGCTGAAGAGTTCGCTGGAAACGAAGGCAATCCGCGGGCTATTCTTTGCCGGGCAGATCAACGGGACGACCGGCTACGAGGAAGCGGCCGCGCAAGGTCTGCTGGCCGGGATCAATGCGGCGTTGCATGTTCAGGACCGCGATGCCTGGAGCCCGCGGCGCGACCAGGCGTATCTGGGGGTGCTGGTCGACGACCTGATCACGCGCGGCGTTGCCGAGCCGTACCGGATGTTCACCAGCCGCGCGGAGTACCGGCTGAGCTTGCGCGAGGACAACGCGGATCTGCGGCTGACCGAGATCGGGCGGGAACTGGGCTGCGTCGACGACGTCCGGTGGGACCGCTTCTGCCGCAAGCGCGATGCGATCGCGGCCGAAGTCGAAAGGCTGCGGTCCACGTGGGTCAATCCGCGCATCATTACTCGTGAGCAAGCGCTAGCTTCGATCGGACAGGAGATCGAACGTGAGTACTCGCTACTCGATTTGCTGAGGCGGCCAGGGGTTTCCTATCGGAACCTCATCCGGTTGGCCGGTGAGCCTGCGCCCGACCCGCAGGTGGTCGAGCAGGTCGAGATCCAGGCCAAGTACGCCGGCTACATCACGCGGCAACAGCTCGAAGTCCAGCGGCATGCGCATCATGAAGGCCAGCGACTGCCCGAGGACATCGACTACAGGCAGGTTCCGGGGCTGTCGGTCGAGGTGCAGCAGAAGCTGCAGCAGCACCGGCCCGAAACGGTCGGGCAGGCGTCGCGGATCTCGGGGGTCACGCCGGCGGCCATCTCGTTGCTGCTCGTCCACCTGAAGCGGCGCCGCGCGCTCGCGCCCCAGCCGGCTCGCACGTGATCGACGCGCGTCGCGGAGCCGCCCGCCGAAGAACGCCGGTCCGTGCGCCGACGCTGAACGACCCGCAGCATCGCGACGCGCTTCGCGACCGGCTGCGCAGCGGCGCACAGGCGTTGTCGGTCGCGCTGGACGAGCGGGCGCTCGATGCGCTGCTCGCATACCTCGCGCTGCTGGCGAAGTGGAACGTGGTGTACAACCTGACGGCGATCCGCGAGCCCGAGGAGATGCTCGTCTTTCACGTGTTGGACTCGCTGGCGGTCGTGCGGCCGCTGCAGTCGGCGATCATGCAGCGATCGCAGGCGTCCGAGGGCGACGGCCCGGCTGCGATCGTCGGCCCGGCCGCAGCGGTCCGGATCGCCGACGTCGGCTCCGGCGCGGGGCTGCCCGGTATCGTGCTGGCGCTGGCGTGGCCGGACGCGCAGCTGACGCTGATCGAGACGGTCGGCAAGAAGGCGGCTTTCCTGCGGCAATGCGCAGCCGAGCTCGGCGCCGCGAATGTCACGGTCCGCGAAGCGCGCGTCGAGTCGCTCGCGCCGGCCCCGCAGGACGTCGTGATCTGCCGCGCCTACTCCGAGCTGCGCGACTTCATCGCCGTCAGTTCGGCGCTGATCGATCAGCGCACGCTGATCGCCGCAATGAAGGGCCAGCGGCCGCAGGCAGAGCTCGCGCGCTTGCCGCCGGACATCGAACCGGTTTCGGTCGAGCGGCTGCACGTGCCCGGGCTCGATGCCGAGCGGCATCTGGTTCTGCTGCGGCGCCGGTTGCCGGCGGCCGGCCCCGCTTCCACATCGCAAGAAGAAGGTGCCTGATTGGCCAGGATATTTGCGATCGCAAACCAGAAAGGCGGCGTCGGCAAGACCACCACCACCGTCAATGTCGCCGCCGCGCTCGCGCAGCACGGCCAGCGAACGCTGCTGGTGGATCTGGACCCGCAGGGCAACGCGACGATGGGCAGCGGCATCGACAAGCGCGCGCTGCAGCGCTCGGTCTACCAGGTGCTGATCGGGCTGTCCGATGTCGCGGAGTCGAGCGTCTATTCGAAAGCAGGCGGCTATCACGTGCTGCCGGCCAATCGAGAGCTGGCAGGCGCGGAGATCGAGCTGGTCGGTTTCGACGAGCGCGAAACGCGCCTGAAGGACGCGCTGTCGGCGGTGGACGACGCCTATGACTTCGTGCTGATCGACTGCCCGCCGTCGCTGTCGCTGCTGACGTTGAACGGCTTGTGCGCGGCGCACGGCGTGATCGTCCCGATGCAGTGCGAATATTTCGCGCTCGAAGGGCTGTCGGATCTGGTGAACACGATCAAGAAGGTCCACGCGAACTTCAACACCAATCTGCGCGTGATCGGGCTTTTGCGCGTGATGTTCGATCCGCGGATGACGCTGGCTCAGCAGGTGTCGGCGCAACTGGTCCAGCACTTCGGCGAGAAGGTGTTCCGCACCGTGATCCCGCGCAACATCCGGCTCGCCGAGGCGCCGAGCTACGGCCGCCCGGGCGTCGTATTCGATCCGCATTCGAAGGGCGCGCGCGCGTATCTGGATTTCGGCGCCGAGCTGATCGATCGGGTTCAGACGCTGTAGCGCGACGCCTGCCTAACGAGGGGGGTACGACATGAGCAGGAAACAACCGAAAGGGCTGGGCCGCGGGCTCGAGGCGTTGCTCGGCTCGGACGAAGCGCCGGCCGCCGCGAACCCCGATGCGCCCGCCGCATTGCCGCTCGAGCGGCTGCAGCCCGGACGCTACCAGCCGAGGACGCGGATGGACGAAGCGGCGCTCGAGGATCTGGCGGCGTCGATCCGGGCGCACGGCGTGATGCAGCCGATCGTCGTGCGGCGCATCGATGCCGATCGCTTTGAAATCATTGCGGGGGAGCGCCGCTATCGGGCCGCGCAGCTGGCCGGACTGGACGAGGTGCCGGTCGTCGTCCGCGAGGCCTCGGACCAGGTGGCGCTGGCGCTGGCATTGATCGAGAACCTGCAGCGCGAGGACCTGAATCCGCTCGAGGAAGCCCAGGCGATCAAGCGCCTGCTCGATGAATTCGGCTTGACGCACGAGCAGGCGGCCGACGCGATCGGCCGATCGCGCAGCGCCACGACGAACCTGCTGCGATTGCTGAACCTGGCCGAGCCGGTCCAGACGATGCTGCTTGCGGGCGACATCGAGATGGGGCATGCGCGCGCGCTGCTCGCGCTGGATCGCGCGCAGCAGATCCTGCTTGCGCAGCGCATCGTCGAGCGGCGCATGACGGTGCGCGATGCCGAGCGGGCGGTCACGCAGCTGGCCGAACCGACGCCGGATGCCGCCGCCGGCGCGCCGCGTTCTCGGCCGAAGCCCGATCCCGACCTGACGCGCCTGCAGGAACGGCTGGCCGACCGGCTGGCAACGCGCGTGGAGCTCAAGGCGAATCCGCGCGGGCAGGGCAAGCTCGTGATCCACTTCGCCAGCGCCGAACAGTTCGACGGCCTGATGCAGGCGCTGCACCTGCAAGCGCTCGAGGACGACTGAGTCGGGACCGAACGCGCGCAGCTGAGCCCGCAAA
>DATLGW010000172.1:0-3045 GCA_035540315.1 Burkholderiaceae bacterium
GATGGAGTCGGCGAAGAACGTGCTGCGGCCGTTCAGCCGCGTGATGCTCAAGCTGATCTCGACCGGCAACCAGCTCGCGCCGGACATGATCAACAAGGATCACTTCGCCGATTGGGGGCCGAACATCTCGAAGGTCGAGGCGCCGCTGGCGGTGCTCCGGAAGGCGATCCCGATGCCGACGCTGAACACGACGGCAACCGCGTGGGAAGTCAACCTGAAGACGTCGATCGAGCTGTACACGATCTGGGAGATGACCGGCGTGCTGTCGCAGCTCGAGGGGATCGACGAGAACCTGTTCGACGTGATCCAGGACATCATGGACGAGAAGCGCGAGGACTGGAAGGACTTCCTCGCCGACCAGGAGGACGAAGGCGATGAGTGAGCGGTTCACCGGGCACGGCCCGGAATGGCAGGACGCGAAGCTGACGCCGGTCGAGGCCCAGATCGCGACTTCGTGGGTCGAGCTGAAGGTCGACCGGCGCTCGATGCTGACGAACAAGGACCGCGTCGAGGACGTGCGCGACGCGATGTGGCAACTCGAGCGCGACGGCGAGATCGTCGTGCATCGCGTGACCGACGAGCACGAGCCCGTCGTCGTCAAGACGCTTTACGGCTGGGACAAGAAGATCCCGACCCGGCGGCTGTGGCATCACAAGTCGTGCGGCCAGTGCGGCAACATCCCCGGCTATCCGGCATCGCTGCTGTGGCTGATGAACCGGATGGACGTCGAGTATCTCGACGAGACCGACCAGACGTCGTGCACCGCGTGGAACTACCACGGCTCGGGAATCGGCAACCTCGAGAGCCTGGCGGCGGTGTTCCTGCGCAACTTCCACCAGGCGTACGTCGCGGCGAAGGCGCAGGGGCTGCCCGACGGGTACTACTTCCCGCTCGTGCACTGCGGCACGTCGTTCGGCAACTACAAGGAAGTGCGTTCGTACCTGGTGCACTCGGCGAAGCTGCGCGAGCGCGTGCGCACGATCCTGGCCAAGCTCGGGCGGCTCGTCGACGGCAAGCTGCTGATCCCCGAGGAGGTCGTTCACTACTCGGAGTGGCTGCACGTGATGCGCGAGCGGATCGCGGCGATGCGCGAGATCGACTGCAGCGGCATCCGCGCGACGATCCACCCGGCGTGCCACGTGTACAAGATGGTGCCCGAGGACGCGATCTACGACGATGCGATCCTCGGCGGCAACCGGCTCGCGGTGTCGACCGGGCTGATGCAGTCGCTGGGCGCGCAGGTGATCGACTACTCGACCTGGTACGACTGCTGCGGCTTCGGCTTCCGTCACATCATCTCCGAGCGCGAGTTCACCCGCTCGTTCGCGATCGACCGCAAGATCCGGGTCGCGGTCGAGGAAGCGGCCGCCGACGTGATGATCGGCCACGACACCGGCTGCATCACGACGCTGGACAAGAACCAGTGGATCGGCAAGGCCGCCGGCAAGGCGGTCGAGCTGCCGATCCTCGCCGACTGCCAGTTCGCGGCGCTGGTGTGCGGCGCGCATCCGTACAAGATCGTGCAGTCGCACTGGCATGCGTCGCCGACCGAGACGCTGATGGACAAGCTCGGCATCGACTGGGAAGCGAAGAAGGCCGAGTTCGTCGCGTACCTCGAGCAGGTCAAGGCCGGCAAGCAGGAGAACCTCTACGACCCGCGCCGGATGATCACGTCCGGACCCGGCTACATCCCGATCCGAAGGGCACAATGAGCACACCGATCCTCGTCGTGGGCGCCGGCCCCGCCGGCCTCGCCGCAGCGCACGCGCTCGCCAGCGTCGGCCAGCGCGTCGTGCTGGTCGACAAGGCCGCGCAGCTCGGCGGCGCGCCGATCCTGTCCGGCTACGCGAAGCTGGTGCCGTCCGGCGAGTGGGCGAAGGACGCGATCGGCGGCATGGTCGCCCGCGTCGAGGCCGAGCCGCTGGTGACGGTCAAGCGCTCGTGCACCGTGACCGGGTTCGACGGCGAGCCCGGCAGCTTCACCGCGAGGCTGTCCGACGGCTCGAGCGTCGAAGCGAGCGCCGCGATCCTCGCGACCGGCTTCACGCACTTCGATTCGGTCAACAAGCCCGAGTGGGGTTTCGGCACGTTCCCCGACGTCGTGACGACCACGCAGGTCGAGCAGATGATCTCGTCGGGGCGAGGCGTTCACTGCCCGTCCGACGGAAGGAAGCCGAAGCGGGTCGCGATCCTGCTGTGCGTGGGGTCGCGCGATCGGCAGATCGGCCGCGAGTGGTGCTCGAAGATCTGCTGCAGCGTGTCGTGCAACATCGCAATGGAGATCCGCGAGCAGCTGCCCGACTGCCACGTGTACATCTATTACATGGACATCCGCACGTTCGGGCTGTACGAGACCCAGTACTACTGGAAGAGCCAGGAAGAATTCAAGGTCAAGTACATCAAGGCACGGATCGCCGAGGTCACGTCCGACGGCGAAAAGCTGATCGTCAAAGGCGAGGACACGCTGGTCAAGCGGCCGATCACGATCCCGTTCGACCTGGTCGTGCACGCGATCGGCATGGATCCGAACGTCGACAACCGGTCGATCGCGTCGGTGTTCAGCGTCAAGCTGCAGGAGCACGGGCACATCGCGAAAGGCCATGCCTACGCGTCGCTCGGCGAGACCTCGCGCGCGGGCGTGTTCGTCGCCGGCGCGGCGACCGGCCCCGAGACGATCGACGACTCGATCGCGCAGGGCAAGGCGGCGGCGATCGCGGCGTTCGCGCTGGCGTCGCGCAAGGCTCCCGTGGCTGCGTGACGGGAAGCACCCGGATGCAGGTCGTCCCGACACCCGAGCGGCCGCGGCTGGAGCTGTCCGGCGAGAAGCTGCGCGTTGCGCTCGAAACGCTGATCGCGCGCGCCGAGGAGCACGGCGGCATCGAAGCCTGGGTCGCAGCGCTGCAGCTGAAGTCGGCGATGTTCCGCGACGTGCTGGCGGGCGAGCCGTCGCTCGCGCAGTTCAGGATGCTGTGCGCGCACAGCATCCTGAACTGCGCGAGCGACGGCTCGCCCGCCAGCACGTCGCGGAACATCGCCGACTTCAGC
>DATLGW010000173.1:0-5356 GCA_035540315.1 Burkholderiaceae bacterium
ATGCCGGACCCGGCGGGCACCGCGGCGAGTTCAGTGCCTGGGATCCGGTTGCCCGGCGCAAGGCCTGGTCGATCCGCGAGCGCTTCCCGGTCTGGAGCGGCGCCGTGGCGACTGCCGGCGACATCGTGTTCTACGGCACGATGGACGGTTGGTTCAAGGCGGTCGATGCGCGCAGCGGCAAGCTGCTGTGGCAGTCGAAGGTCGACTCCGGAATCATCGGCCAGCCGATCAGCTACCTCGGCCCGGACGGCAAGCAGTACGTGGCGGTGCTGTCGGGCGTCGGCGGCTGGGCCGGCGCGATCGTCGCTGCGGACCTCGATCCCCGCGACGGTTCGGGCGCACTCGGCTTCGTCAATGCGATGCGCGATCTGCCGCAGCACACCGGCAAGGGCGGGACGCTGCATGTGTTCGCGTTGCCGTAGCCTCGGCCTCTTTCTCGTGGTCGCGATCGCATCGCTGCTGCCGGCTTGCGAGCGAGAGCTGCGACTGTTCCGCACGCCGCCGCCTGCGGCAGCTTCCAGCGACGACGCGCGCCGGTTGGCCACGCAGCCGATGGCGACGGTGCCCGGCGCTGCCGGAGCGCAGCGCCCGTTCGAGCACAACGCGTTCGCCGTCGCGCAGGGCAAGCGATGGTTCCGCTGGTACAACTGCAACGGCTGCCACGCGGCGGGCGGCGGCGGCATGGGGCCGGCGCTGATCGACGCGCACTGGATCTACGGGTCGCGGCCGCAGGACGTCTTCGAGACGATCTCGTCCGGGCGGCCCAACGGGATGCCGGCATTCGGCGGCCGGATTCCAGACGACCACATCTGGCAGCTCGTCGCCTACGTGCGCTCGATGAGCGCGCAGCTGCGCGCCGACGTGCTGCCGGGCCGCAGCGACCACTTGCACGCGCTGCAGCCGGAGCTGCGACGCGACGAGCGCCAGCCGCGGCGACACGCCGTGCCACCCGGCCGCACCCCGTGACATGCGACAGCACGCGCTGAGCCCGGCGGGGCCGCAAGCCGCGCAGATCCACGAGCTGTGGTGGGTCTTCATCGCGATCTGCGGCGTGGTATTCGTCGCACTGCTCGTGGTCTTGCTGTGGGCGCTGTGGCGCGCGCCGCGCAGCGATGAGCGCACGGCTGCGGACGTATCGTCGCTGCGGCAGTCCGAGCCGGGGCTGCAGCGTGCGGTGATCGCCGCAACCGCGGCGTCGATCGTCGGACTGATCGCATTGACGACGGCCAGCGTGGTCGCCGACCGCGCGCTGGCGCGGCTGCCCGGCGACGACGCGGTGCAGATCGAGCTGACCGCGAACCAGTGGTGGTGGGAGGCGCGGTACATGGATCCGCAGCCGTCGCGGATCTTCACCACCGCGAACGAGCTTCACGTGCCGGTCGGACGCACCGTGGTGGTCACGCTGCGCTCGAACGACGTGATCCACAGCTTCTGGGTGCCGAACCTGCACGGCAAGAAGGACCTGATCCCCGGTCACACGACGTCGTTCCGGTTTCGGGCCGACGAACCCGGCATCTACCGCGGGCAATGCGCGGAGTTCTGCGGGTTCCAGCATGCGCGGATGGGAATCCTCGTCATTGCGGAGCCCGCGGCGCAGTACGAGGCCTGGGCCGAGCAGCAGCGCCAGCCGGCGCCCGAACCGGCCGATCCGCTGGCGAGCCGCGGCCGTGACGTGTTCGTGTCATCGACCTGTGCGATGTGCCACCGGATCCAGGGGACTGCGGCGCACGGACGCAATGCGCCCGATCTCACGCACCTGGCGAGCCGGCGCACGCTGGCCGCGGGGACGCTGCCGAACACGACCGGGCACCTCGCCGGGTGGATCGTCGACCCGCAACGGATCAAGCCGGGCGTGAACATGCCGCAGAACACGCTCGCGCCCGACGACCTGCAGGCGCTGCTCGCCTATCTGGGGACGCTGAAGTGACCGACGCTGCCGAACAACTCGAGCGCACGTGGCGCGACCCGCCCGGACTGCTCGGCTGGCTGTGCGCGATCGATCACAAGACGATCGGCAAGCGCTTCATCGTGACTGCGTTCGGGTTCTTCGCCGCCGGCGGGCTGCTGGCGCTGCTGATGCGCCTGCAGCTCGCGGTGCCCGACAACACGCTGGTGGGCAACGACCTGTACAACCAGCTGTTCTCGATGCACGGCACCACGATGATGTTCCTGTTCGCGGTGCCGGTGATGGAGGCAATGGCGGTCTATCTGGTGCCGTTGATGGTCGGGGCGCGCAGCATCGCATTTCCGCGGATGAACGCGTTCGCATACTGGGTCTATCTGTTCGGCGGGCTGATGCTGTATGTCGCGTTCTTCCTGAACATCGGGCCCGACACCGGATGGTTCAGCTACGTGCCGCTCGCGGGACCGGAGTTCTCGCCGGGCAAGCGAGTGGACTTCTGGGCGCAGCTGGTCACGTTCACCGAGCTGTCGGCGCTGCTGGTGGCGATCGTGCTGATCACGACGATCTTCAAGCTTCGGGCGCCGGGCATGTCGTTGAACCGGATGCCGCTGTTCGTGTGGACGGTGCTGGTGACGATGTTCATGATCGTGTTCGCGATGCCGGCGGTGATGCTGGCGAGCACGGCGCTGATCGCCGACCGGCTCGTGGGCACGCAGTTCTACAACCCCGCCGAAGGCGGCGAGCCGCTGCTGTGGCAGCACCTGTTCTGGTTCTTCGGCCACCCGGAGGTCTACCTGATCTTCCTGCCGGCGCTCGGCTTCATCTCGTCGATCGTCGCGACGTTCGCGCGCCGGCCGATCTTCGGCTATCCGGTGATGGTGCTGGCGGCGATCGCGACCGGGTTCCTCGGGTTCGGCCTGTGGGTCCATCACATGTACGCGACGAACGTGCCCGAGCTCGGCAAGAACTACTTCACCGCTGCCAGCATGATGGTCGCGATTCCGACCGCGGTGCAGATCTTCTGCTGGATCGCGACGTTGTGGTCGGGCCGGCTGAACATGAAGACGCCGCTGCTGTTCGTGCTGGCGTTCTTCTTCATCCTGGTGCTCGGCGGGCTGACGGGGCTGATGCTCGCGTCGGTGCCGCTGGACCTGCAGGTGCACGACACGTTCTTCGTCGTCGCGCATCTGCACTACGTGCTGATCGGCGGCGCGGTGTTCCCGCTGATCGGCGCGATCTACTACTGGTTTCCGAAGATCATCGGCCGAATGATGAGCGAGCGGCTGGGCCGATGGAACTTCTGGCTGTTCTTCATCGGCTTCAACGTCACGTTCTATCCGATGCATCACCTCGGGACCCAGGGCATGCCCAGGCGCGTCTACACGTATCCGGCCGAGCTCGGGTGGGGCGCGCTGAACCTGATCGCGACGCTCGGCAGCCTGTTGATCGCGGTCAGCGTGCTGCTGTTCGTCGTCAACGTGCTCGTCAGCTATCGGCGCGGCGCGCTCGCGAGCGACGATCCGTGGGGCGCGGGGACGCTGGAGTGGGCGACGTCGTCGCCGCCGCCGGCAGCGAATTTCATCCGGCTGCCGGTCGTGCACGGGCGC
This sequence comes from Burkholderiaceae bacterium, assembly GCA_035540315.1. Classification (GTDB taxonomy): domain Bacteria; phylum Pseudomonadota; class Gammaproteobacteria; order Burkholderiales; family Burkholderiaceae_E; genus DATLGW01. The sequence continues at coordinate 3,511 of DATLGW010000173.1, forward strand.
TACCCGCTGTGGCAGCCCCAACCGGACGCGCCGTCGCACGTGACCGGGCTGGCCGTCGAGAGCCGGGAGGTGCTGGTCACGACGGCGCTCGATGCGATTCCGGACCATCGGGACGCGTTCCCCGAGCCTCACATCTGGCCGTTCATCAGTGCGGTCGCGCTCGCCGTGATGTTCATTGCCGCGATCTTTTCGCCGTGGGCCGTGCTGTGGGGCTCGATTCCGGTCGCAGCCGCACTGACGCTGTGGTTCTGGCCGCGGCGGCACGAGGTCGACGAGCACCTGGCGCTGGAGAAGCGGCCATGACGGCTCCTGTCGCCGGGATCGGCGAGGCGCCGCGCCGCGGCGACGCGATCGACGTCAGCGAGCTGCCCAGCTACGGCTTCTCGCACCGCAGCCTGATGTGGTGGGGAACCGCCGGCGTGATCGCGATCGAGGGCACCGTGTTCGTACTGGCGGCAGTCGCGTACTTCTACCTGTGGAGCCAGTCGAGCCACTGGCCGATGAGCGCGGTTCCGCCGGACCTGCTGTGGGGCACGGTGAACACCGGGGTCCTGCTCGCGAGCGTCGTGCCGAACCAATGGGCAAAACATGCGGCGCAAAAGCACGACCTTCATGCGGTCCGCCGTTACATCCTGATCGCGCTTGCGTTCGCGGTCGCGTTCCTGCTGATCCGGATCTTCGAGTTCCGGTCGCTGAACGTCGGCTGGGACTGGAATGCGTACGGGTCGATCGTCTGGATGCTGATGGGACTGCACACCGCGCATCTGTTGACCGACGCGTACGACACGTCCGTGCTGGCGGCGCTGATGCACACCGACAGGATCGAAGGCAAGCGCTTCGTCGACGTCGCCGAGAACGCGCTGTACTGGGACTTCGTCGTGATCTCGTGGGTGCCGATCTACGCGATCGTCTATTGGGCTCCGCGGTGGCTGAGCTAGGACGCCGGACGATGTGGGCATGGATGGCGCTGGTGGCCGCTCCGACGGTGATGCTGGCGAAGCTCGCGCTCGTGTACTCGCTGGTCCCATGGGCCTGCGGCCGGGGCTCGGTGGGCGTACTGCACGCGATCGTCGTCGTGGCGCTGGCGTTCACGGTGGTCGCGACGATCGGAAGCTGGAGCGAGTGGCAGCGGATCCGCGCGGAACCGGCGTCCGATGCCGGCGGCGCGGCGAAGAGGCAGCAGTTCCTGGCGGTCCTCGGCGCGCTTGCGGCCGCGATCGCCGCGCTGTCGATCGTGGCCCACTGGATACCTCAGTTCGCGATCTCGCCATGCCTGTCGTGAGACATGCGGCCGTTGCGGGCCTGCTGCTCGCGCTCGGCGCCGCCGGCGGCTGCGCCGACCGCTTGCTGCCCGAGGTCGAGCCGCTGACGGGCGGCGACCCGAGGAACGGCCAGACGCTGATCTCGCATTTCGGGTGCGGATCCTGTCATCGGATTCCCGGAGTCCGCAACGCGAACAGCTTGATCGGCCCCCCGCTCGAGCGGTTTCGAGAGCGGGCGTACATTGCCGGCGTGATTCCGAACGACGCGGCGAACCTGATCCGTTGGATCCAGGACCCGCGCGGGACCGATCCGCGCACGGCGATGCCGTCGGTCGGCGCGAGCGCCGATCAGGCGCGCGACATCGCGGCATTCCTGTACTCGCGCTAGGGCCTGTTCACGTCTCCGTACGACGCTGCGGCGGGGTGTGACGAGCCCCTTAGCCGCCGTCGTCGCGCGGCAAGCGCACCGTGAAGCAGGCTCCCATGCCGGCGCCGTCGCGGCCGACAGCGACGGTGCCGCCGTGCAATTCGACCAGCCGCTTGACCAGCGCGAGCCCGACGCCGAGCCCGCCGTCGCTGCGCTT
>DATLGW010000174.1:0-2230 GCA_035540315.1 Burkholderiaceae bacterium
ACGACGTCGATGTCGGACGCCCGCAGCGCGATCCCCTCCTCGAGCAGCAACGCGCCCTCGTTGACCAGCGCGAACACCAGCCGTTGCACGATCTCCTCGGACGACACGTCGCGCGGCTTCACGCCCAGCCGCTGGCGCTCGGCGGCCAGGATCTCGTCGACCGTCTTCGACGGGTGCGGCGTCCGGTCGCCGGGCTGATAGTCGTAGAAGCCGGCGCTGGTCTTCTGCCCGAAGCGGCCCTGCTCGCAGATCAGATCGGCGACTTTCGAGTAGCGCAGGTTCGGCTTCTCGACGTAGCGACGCTTTCGGATGTACCAGCCGACGTCGTTGCCGGCCATGTCGCTCATCCGGAACGGCCCCATCGCGAAACCGAAGCGCTCGATCGCCTGGTCGACCTGCTGCGGCGTGCAGCCTTCCTCCAGCAGGAATCCCGCCTGCCGCGAGTACTGCTCGAGCATCCGGTTGCCGATGAAACCGTCGCACACGCCCGAGACCACGCCGACCTTGCGGATCGTCTTCGCGAGGTTCATCGTCGTCGCGAGCACGTCCTTGCCGGTCTGCTCGCCCCGCACGATCTCGAGCAGCCGCATCACGTTCGCCGGCGAGAAGAAATGCGTGCCGATCACGTCCTGCGGCCGCTTCGTGAACGCCGCGATCTTGTCGACGTTCAGCGTCGACGTGTTCGTCGCCAGGATCGCGCCCGGTTTCATCACCGCATCGAGGCGCTCGAACACCTGCCGCTTGACGTCCATGTCCTCGAACACTGCCTCGATCACGATGTCGGCCTGCGCCAGGTCGTCGTACGACAGCGTCGGGCGGATCAGCGACATCCGCTTGTCGACCTGCTCCATCGTCAGCCGGCCCTTCTTCGCGGTGTTCTCGTAGTTGCGCCGGATCGTCGCCAGCCCCTTGTCGAGCGCCTCCTGCTTGGTTTCGAGGATCACGACCGGGATCCCGACGTTCGCGAAGTTCATCGCGATGCCGCCGCCCATCGTGCCGGCGCCGACGATTGCGGCCGAGGCAATCGTGCGCAACGGCGTGCTCTCGGGCACGTCCGGAATCTTGCTCGCTGCGCGCTCGGCGAAGAACGCGTGCCGCAGCGCCTTCGACTGGTCGCTCTGCACGAGCTCGTTGAACAGGTTGCGCTCGTACGCAAGCCCTTCGTCGAAAGGCTTCTTCACCGACGCTTCGACCGCGTCGACGCACTTCAGCGGCGCCTCGAAGCCGCGATGCTGCTTCGCGACCCGCTCGCGCGCGGCCTTGAAGAACGCGTCGACGCCGCCGGGCATCGACTCCGCCGGAACGCTGCGGTCGCGCACCTTAGGCAGCGCCGGCTTGCCGTCACGGGTTATCTCGCGTGCGAATTCGACGGCGCCGGCGACGACGTCGCCGTCGACCATTCGATCGAAGAAGCCGCGCTGGGCCGCCTGTTCGCCGCCGATCGGATTGCCGCTGACGATCAGCTCGAGCGCGTCGGCCGCGCCGATCACCCGCGGCATCCGCTGCGTGCCGCCGGCGCCGGGCAGCAGCCCCAGCTTCACCTCGGGAAGTCCGATCTGCGCCGTCTTCGCGCCGACGCGGTAATGGCATCCGAGCGCGAGCTCGCAGCCGCCGCCGAGCGCGATGCTGTGGATCGCCGCGATCACCGGCTTGCCGGAATCCTGGACTCGCCGGATCACCGTCAGCAGGTTCGGCTCGGCCAGCGCTTTGGGCGTGTTGAATTCGCGGATGTCGGCGCCGCCGGAGAACGCGCGCCCGCCGCCGGTCAGCACCAGCGCCTTGACCGCCGGATCGCCTTCGGCCCGCTCGACCGCCTGCACGATACCCTGTCGCAGCTCGTGGCCCAGTCCGTTGATCGGCGGGTTGTCCATCGTCGCGACGGCGATGCCGTCGCGGACCTCGTAGTGCACCTGGCTCATTCGCTGATCTCTCCCGAAGCTGTGCCTGTCGTCCGCAGCGGCCGCTCGCCGTGCTGGGCGAACGATCGTTCTATTTGCCGGCGCGAGTCTCCGACTCGGCCGACCACTATAACAAGCCGTTTGCGGATGTGGCGCGCTGCACCGACCGATGCCGCGTCAAACCTCCAGCCACTCCTTGCGGATCTGCGCATTCTCGCGCAGCTCGCCCGGCGAGCCCTCGAACACGATGTGGCCATGCCCCATCACGTAGACCCGCTGCGAGATCTGCAGCGCGATCGCGAGCTTCTGCTCGACCAGCAGCACCGAGACGC
>DATLGW010000175.1:0-4348 GCA_035540315.1 Burkholderiaceae bacterium
GCTCGCGTCGGACGCCGGCCCTGCCGTCGGCGGCGGCTGGATCCCGATCGCGAACTGTCGTTGGCCTGACAGCCGTGCCAGCAGCACCGCGCAACCGGCCACCAGCATCGGGTATAACGTCAACGCGCACTCGCGCGCCTGGGACTCGAGCGCTGCAATCGTCGCCGTGCCGATCCGCACGACCGCATGCGCCGGAGTGTGGGCGCGCGCGGCCGATCGAGGGCGGTCGCTGACCAGTTGCAACGGCGGTAGACCGTTCGCGGCAGCGGCGCGCAGCGCCGCTGCCGACGGTCCGGGGTGCGGCGACGCGTCCGTCGTCGGGGACGCCGCACCCGGCGGCGGACTGCGCAGCAGATCCGCGAGAAAATTCATCGCGTGGGCCCCCTTTTCACTTCAGCCGCGGATGCTAGCAGTGGGCCCGTGATTGTCTGGAGGAAAAAAGTCCTTGGCCTCGGCCGCCGCAAGCGCAAGCGCACGCTGCGCTCACGCTTGAGGATGGGTGGGCCGCCGCGCCGGCGCGCGCCGAAGCACGCGCGCGATCGACACCATCGCAGGCGGCGCCGCAGCGCGTGCCGGCGTCGGCAGCAGCGCTGCAACGCGCATCGATCGCACCCGCACCGCGCCGCTGACCGCGGCCGCGGATGTCGCGCCCCGAAGCCCGATCGACACGACGCGCTCGGCCGCCTCGACGCCGACGTCGAACGATCCGGGCGCAATGCCGAGGCCGGTGCCCAGCGCCTTCAGGCACGCCTCCTTGCGAGTCCAGCACGTGACGAACGCCGCCTGACGTTCGCGCGCCGGCACCGTGGACAGTGCCGCGAGCTCGCGCGGCGACAGGCAATGCTCGGCCAACTGCATCCACTCCGGCACGTCGCGCAGCATCTCCAGATCGGCGCCGATCTCGCTGTCGTCGCAGACCGCCAGCAGCGCCCAGCCGTCGCAATGGCTCAGGCTGAACTGGCAGCCCATGTGCGGTCGCGCCACATAGGGCTTGCCCCGCGCGTTCGCCGCCAACACGATCTGCCGCGGGTCCATGCCGAGCCGCGCGGACAACAGACGGCGCACTGCGAGACGGCCCGCGATGAAGCGCGCGCGGTCGCGGCTGAACGCGTAGCGCCGCGCGCGCGCGATTTCCTGCGCGGACAGCGGCAACTGCTCGAGCATTGCGCGATCGCCGGCGCGACGAACGTCGCTGTCCAGATCGATCAGCCACAGCGTTATCGAATCGGACTCGCCGAGAAACGTCTCGCTCATGGGGTCGCGACTTCGGGCGGCGCAAGCGCTGCGCCGCAGGCGTCCGCGGTCTTCTTGCAGTGTCGCCGCCCGCGCTTCGCCGGCGCGATGCGTTAGTTCACGGAAGGACGCAGCCGGCGCCGGATCGACCGACTGGGGGCGAGCTCTTCGGGCGCGCCTAGACATCATGGTCGCGTTCTAGGACGCGACCATGATGTCTAGAGCTTCTCGGTCTCCCCTTGCCGCGGCTGCCACTTCATCAGCCGCCGCTCGACCACGCCGACCAGCGCGTCGAGCGCGAGCGCGAACGCGGTCAGCACCAGGATCCCGGCGACGACGGTGCTGATGTCGAACGTGCCCTCGGCCTGCAGGATCAGGTAGCCGACGCCGCGCGCCGAGCCGAGGTACTCGCCGACGACCGCGCCGACGAACGCCAGCCCGACCGACGTGTGCAGGCTGGAGAACACCCAGCTCATTGCGCTGGGCAGGTACACGTGGCGCAACAGCTGGCGCCGGTCGGCGCCGAGCATCCGCGCGTTCGCGAGCACGTTCGGGCTCACCTCGCGCACGCCCTGGTAGACGTTGAAGAACACGATGAAGAACACCAGCGTGACCGCCAGCGCGACCTTCGACCAGATCCCGAGCCCGAACCATACCGAGAAGATCGGCGCCAGGATCACTCGCGGCATCGAATTGAGCGCCTTGATGTACGGATCGAGGATCGCCGAGGCGATCGGCGACAGCGCCAGCCACAAACCGAACACCAGCCCGAGCGTGGTGCCGATCACGAACGCGAGCATCGTCTCGGTCAGCGTGACCAGCAGGTGCGACCAGATCTCGGCCGGGAACCGCAGCGTGAACCACGTCGTTTCGCGGGTGCCGACGTGCAGCTCGCTCGAGCCGCTGGTGAACCAGGTCCAGATCCGCCACAGCACCTTCAGCGGCTCGCCGATGAAAAACGCGACCTGCGGATCGCGCGACGCGACGTGCCAGACGACGAAGATCGCCGCGAGCAGCCCGATCTGCGCGGCGCGCAGCGCGATCTGCGACAGCCAGCTCAGCTTCATGCGGCCTTCAGCTGCTGCGCGTAACCCTTCAGCACCTCGTCGCGCAGCACCGCCCAGATCTGCGAATGCAGCTCGACGAATCGCGGATGGACGCGGATCTCGGCGACGTCGCGCGGCCGCGGCAGGTCGATCGCGAACTCGCCGATCGGGTGGCTCGCGGGTCCGGCCGACAGCACGACGACCCGGTCGCTCATCGCGATCGCCTCGTCGAGGTCGTGCGTGATGAACAGCACCGCCTTGCGCTTGGCCGCCCACAGCTCGAGCACCTCGTTCTCCATCAGCTGACGCGTCTGGATGTCGAGCGCCGAGAACGGCTCGTCCATCAGGATGATGTCGGGATCCATGATCAGCGTCTGCGCGAGCGCAGTGCGCTTGCGCATGCCGCCGGACAGCTGGTGCGGATACCGGTCGCCGAAGCCGCCGAGCCCCACGCGCTTCAGCCACTCTTCGGCCTGCCGGACCGCTTCGGCGCGCGCCACGCCGCGGAACTCCAGCCCCGCGGTCACGTTGGCGAGCGCGCTGCGCCACGGCATCAGCGCGTCGGTCTGGAACATGTAGCCGGCGCGCCGGTTCACGCCGGCGAGCGGCTCGCCGAACACCCGCACCTCGCCCGACGACGGCGGCAGCAGCCCGGCGCCGACGTTCAGCAGCGTCGACTTGCCGCATCCGGTCGGGCCGACGACCGACACGAACTCGCCCGGAGCAACCGACAGCGACACGTCGCGCACTGCCGTGTAGCGCTGCCCCGGATCGTCGCGCGAGATGAACGTGCAGGTGATCGCCGACAGCTCGAGCGCTGGAACGGCCATTCAGCGCGCTCCCGCGAGCGGGGCGGCCGCGCCGGTGCCGCCGGCGGCCCCTGCGCCGCCGGCCGCTGGGCTGCGAGCACGCATCACTTCAGCTGCTGATGCGCACGCTTGACGAATTCGTTGGTGTAGGTGCGCTGCAGGTCGATCTGATCGGGCTTGATGTTCGGGTCGAAGCTCGCCAGCGCCTTCAGCGCCGTCTTCGCGCCTTCCGGCGGAATGTAGCCGTCGGTGGAGATCGCGTCCTTGATCTTGTGATACGACGCGAGATACAGCCCGCGGTCGCCGAGCAGGTAGGATTCCGGCACCGTCTTCAGGATGTCGCTCGGGCCGGCGCCGTCGAGCCACTTGACCGCCTTGACCATCGCGGTCGCCAGCGCCTGCACGGTGCGCGGGTTGCGCTTGATGAACTCCTCGGGCGCGTACAGGCAGCCGGCCGGCATCGGCCCGCCGAGCAGCTGTTCGGTGCCCTTCAGCGTGCGGGTGTCGGCGATGATCTTCACGTCGCCGCCCTGCTCGAGCATCGTCATCACCGGATCGACGTTCGAGATCGCGTCGATCTGGCCCGACTTCAGCGCCGCGATCGCCGCCTGCGACGTGCCCACGCCGATGATCGATACGTCCGACGGCTTGAGCCCGCCCTTGGACAGCAGCAGGTTGACCATCATGTTCGTCGACGACCCCGGCGCCGACACCCCGATCCGCATTCCCTTCAGGTCCGCAGGCCCCTTGAAGTTCGCCGCCTTCGGCGCGGCCACCCCGATCGAGATCTGCGGCGCCCGGCCCTGCAGCACGAACGCGGTGAAATACTGCTTCTTCGACTGCAGGTTGATCGTGTGCTCGTAGGCGCCGGACACCACGTCGGCCGATCCGCCGACCACCGCCTGCAGCGCGCGCGCGCCGCCGGCGAAATCGACGATCTCGACGTTCAGCCCCGCGTCCTTGAAGTAGTTGCGCTGCTCGGCGATCGTCAGCGGCAGGTAATAGAACGCCGCCTTGCCGCCCACCGCGATCGTCACCTTGTTGCGCTCGAGCCCCTGCGACTGCTGGGCGCGGGCCGGAAAACCTGCCAGCGAGGCCGCGGCGGCGGCCGTGGCGCCCACGAGTAGCGATCTGCGTTTCATGCCGGTCTCCTTGGGTCGTCTGTGTGTTCGATCTCGATCGCCGCGGCGCGCCTGTCGCCGCATCAGATCACGCCGGCGCCGCGCAGCGCCGCGATCCGGGCGTCATCATATCCAATCT
>DATLGW010000176.1:0-6723 GCA_035540315.1 Burkholderiaceae bacterium
TCCGATCAGCTTCGCGATCTCGCCCGCATGCAGCAGCAGCTTGCGCGTGCGCACCGGATCGGGGTGCACGTGCGTCGACGCGGTCGGCAACGCAGTGATGTGCGCGCCCAGCAGGAACAGCGCGCTGTCGCGCACGATCACGTACGCCTCGTTGATCTGCACGCGCCCGGCGCGGATCGCCTTGACTTCCCAGCCCTCGAGCACGATGCCGGCCTCGACCCGCTCTTCGATGAAGTAGTCGTGCTGGGCCTTCCGGTTCTGGACGATGCTCATGGGGCGGCGGGTTGCGCAGGCAGCCGCCAGGGCTCGGCGACGTCCAAGTAGAATCGGCCGATTCTATGGGAAGGCCGGCATCGCCCGAAAGGGGTTTCGGTTCTTCGCTGCCAGCACTCCGCAATGGCTTTCGTACACAAGACCGCGCTGGTGCCGTATCCCGCCGCAGCGATCTACGCGCTGGTCGAACGGGTCGAGGACTATCCGGCGTTCTTGCCCTGGTGCGGCGGCACGACCGTGCATTCGCGCACCGGCGACACGGCGGTGGTGACGGTGCAGATCGATTTCCGCGGGTTGCGCCAGTCGTTCACGACCGAGAACTTCCACCGATACCCCGAGCGGATCGAAATGAAGCTGGTGCAGGGTCCGTTCCGCCGGCTCGACGGCCAGTGGCTGTTCGTGCCGCTGCGCGCCGACGCCTGCAAGGTCGAATTCCGGCTCGACTACGAGTTCGCCGGCCCGTTGATCTCGCGCATCCTCGGCCCCGTGTTCGACCAGCTGGCGGCAACCTTCGTCGACGCGTTCGTGCGCCGCGCCGAGGAGCTGCACGCGTGATCGGCGCCGACGGCGATCCGGGCGCGATCGGCGTCGAGGTCTGCTGGGCGGACGCTGCGCAGATGGTCCGCATGCCGTTGCGCCTGCGGGCCGGCGCCACGGTGGCCGATGCGATCGAGGCCAGCGGCTTGCGGGCTCGCATCGATGCGGCGGCAGGCCCGATCGGCATCGCGATTCACGGCCGCGCCGCGACACCCGCGGAACGGCTGCACGACGGCGACCGTGTCGAGTTGCTGCAACCGCTGAGAATCGATCCGAAGCAGGCGCGCCGGCTGCGCGCGCAGAAGCGGGCGCGCTGATCGCCGCCGCGCCGCGGGGCAGCGCGCTGCGCGCTCGCGCGGTCGGCGCCGAAGCGGGGGGCCGTCAGATGCGGCAGTGCTCGGCCAGCGACTTGCGCACGGCCGCCAGCCGCTGCTGGCGCTCCTGCTCGCCGACGTAGACGCGTTCGCCGGCGGCGGTCGTACGGCGGATCGGGGCGCCGCTCTCGAGCGCATGCAGCTCGCCCCGCGAATTCTCGCAGTCGCGCGCCAGCTCCTTCGCCTTCTCGCGCTCCTCGCGATCCTTTTTCTGCAGCTCCGCCCGTTCGGCCATCCGCTTGCGAAACGCCATTTCCTTGTCCGCCAGCGTCTCGGGCGCCGAGGGCGCAGCCTTGGCGTGGGAAGGGCGATCGGACGCCGAGCCCGACGGCGCCGACGCGGCCGCAGCGGCGGGATCGGCCGGTGCAGCCGCAGCGGCTTGCTGCGGGGCTCGCAACACTCGGTTCAGCGGCACCGACGTGGGCGGGGGCTGGTCGGAGAAGACCATGCGGCCGCTGTCGTCGCGCCACTGGTATTGGCCTGCCGCCGGCGGCGCAGACAGCAACGCCAGCGACAACAGGCCGAGCGACGTCAGGCACAGCGGGCGGGCTTTCATCGTCGGTGATCTCGGTTCTGGGGCAGCTTGCGGGGGATTGTCGGGTGCCGTCGCCGCGTCGGCCACTGCAGGCTGATGAGCGGCCGCGCTGCGGCCGCCGGCGGCGCCAGCGCAGGGCCACGAGGGTATAATGCTGCTTTGTGCCCTGAGGCCCCCGATGCGCTTGGCCAAGAAAGCACTGACGTTCGACGACGTCCTCCTGGTCCCCGCCTACTCCGAAGTCCTCCCCCGCGATACCTCGCTCAAGACCCGGCTGACGCGCCGGATCGCGCTGAACATTCCGCTGGTGTCGGCGGCAATGGATACCGTCACCGAATCCCGCCTGGCGATCGCGATCGCGCAGGAAGGCGGTATCGGAATCGTTCACAAGAACCTGAATCCGCGACAGCAGGCCGCCGAGGTCGCGCGCGTCAAGCGTTTCGAATCGGGCATCGTGTCCGATCCGATCACGGTCGAGCCCGACATGAAGGTGCGCGACCTGATCGCGCTGCGCGAACAGCACCGGATCTCCGGTCTGCCGGTGCTGCAGGGCAAGCAGGTGGTCGGCATCGTGACGAACCGCGACCTGCGGTTCGAGACAAGGCTCGACGAGCCGGTGCGCAACATCATGACGCCGCGCGAGCGGCTGGTTGTCGTGCGCGAGGGCGCTCCGCTGGAGGAAGCGCAGGCGCTGATGCACAAGCACCGGCTCGAGCGCGTGCTGGTGGTCAACGGCGATTTCGAGCTGCGCGGGCTGATCACCGTCAAGGACATCCTGAAGTCGACCGAGCATCCGAACGCGAGCAAGGACGGGCAGGGCAAGCTGCGGGTCGGGGCGGCCGTCGGGGTCGGCCCCGATTCGGACGAGCGCATCGAGCTGCTGATCGGCGCCGGGGTCGACGTGCTGGTCGTCGATACCGCGCATGGCCATACCCGCGGCGTGATCGAGCGGATTCGCTGGATCAAGAAGCGGCATCCAGCGGTGGAGGTGATCGGAGGCAACATCGCGACCGCCGATGCGGCACGCGCGCTCGCCGAGGCCGGCGCCGATGCCGTCAAGGTCGGCATCGGGCCGGGATCGATCTGCACAACCCGCATCGTCGCCGGCGTCGGCGTGCCGCAGATCAGCGCGATCAGCGACGTCGCAGGCGCACTCGAGGGCACCGACGTCCCGGTGATCGCCGACGGGGGCGTGCGTTATTCCGGCGATGTCGCCAAGGCGATCGCCGCCGGCGCATCGGCCGTGATGCTCGGATCGATGTTCGCCGGCACCGAAGAGGCGCCGGGCGAAGTGATCCTGTACCAGGGCCGCTCGTACAAGAGCTACCGCGGCATGGGGTCGCTGGGCGCGATGCAGGAAGGCGCAGCCGACCGCTACTTCCAGGACCCGTCGGTGAACGCGGACAAGCTGGTGCCCGAGGGCATCGAAGGCCGGGTCCCCTACAAGGGGTCGGTGGTCGCGATCATCTTCCAGCTGTGCGGCGGCATTCGGGCGAGCATGGGTTACTGCGGCTGCGCGACGATCGAGCAAATGCGCTCGCGTCCGACGTTCGTCGAGATCACTTCGGCGGGAATCCGGGAATCGCACGTGCACGACGTGCAGATCACCAAGGAATCGCCGAACTACCAGAGCGAATAAGCGTGGCGCCGCCACTGACGGGCGCAGCGGCGCCGGTTCACGCGTTCCCGCCGTGCAGGAAGGGCACCGCGTGAGCCACGACAAGATTTTGATCCTCGATTTCGGATCGCAGGTCACGCAGCTGATCGCGCGCCGCGTGCGCGAGATGAACGTCTACTGCGAGCTGCATCCGTTCGACGTCGACGACGCGTTCGTGCGCGGCTTCGGCGCCAAGGGCGTGATCCTGTCGGGCAGCCATGCGTCGACCTACGAGCAGCCGAGCATGCGCGCGCCGCAGGCCGTGTTCGAGCTCGGCGTGCCGGTGCTCGGGATCTGCTACGGCATGCAGACGATGGCCGAGCAGCTCGGCGGCCGCGTCGAGCACTCCGACCGGCGCGAGTTCGGTTATGCGCAGGTGCGCGCGCGCGGGCACACGCGGCTGCTCGACGGAGTAGAGGACCGCCGCAACGACGCCGGCCACGGCCTGCTCGACGTATGGATGAGTCACGGCGACAAGGTCACGACGATGCCGCCGGGATTTCGGTTGATGGCCTCGACCGACAGCTGTCCGATTGCCGGCATCGCCGACGACGAGCGTCGCTACTACGGCGTTCAGTTCCATCCCGAAGTCACCCACACCCGGCAGGGACGTGCGATCCTGCGCCGGTTCGTGCTCGAGATCTGCGCTGCGCGGCCCGACTGGACGATGCCGGGCTTCGTCGACGAGGCCGTGCAGCGGATCCGCGCGCAGGTCGGGGGCGAACGGGTCATTCTCGGCTTGTCGGGCGGCGTCGATTCGTCGGTCGCCGCGGGGCTGATCCATCGCGCGATCGGCGCCCAGCTGACCTGCGTGTTCGTCGACCATGGTCTGCTGCGGCTGAACGAGGCCGAGCAGGTGATGGACACGTTCGCGCGCAACCTCGGCGTGCAGGTGATCCGGGTCGATGCGTCCGACCAGTTCCTCAGCAGGCTCGCGGGCGTTGCCGACCCCGAGGCCAAGCGCAAGATCATCGGCGCCGAATTCGTCGAGGTGTTCCAGCGCGAGGCGTCGCGGATCGCCGATGCGCGCTGGCTCGCGCAAGGGACGATCTATCCGGACGTGATTGAATCGGCCGGCGCGAAGACCGCGAAGGCGACGACGATCAAGTCGCATCACAACGTCGGCGGGCTGCCCGAGACGCTGCACCTGAAGCTGCTGGAGCCGCTGCGCGAGCTGTTCAAGGACGAGGTCCGCGAGCTCGGCGTCGCGCTCGGGCTGCCGCGCGAGATGGTCTACCGGCATCCGTTCCCCGGTCCTGGACTGGGCGTGCGGATCCTCGGCGAGATCAGGGCCGAATTTGCCGATCTGCTGCGGCGGGCCGACGCGATCTACATCGAAGAGCTGCGCGCGGCGGTTGCGACCGAGGGCGATGCGGCTGCGGGGCTCGTCGATGCGTCCGACGTCGGCCGCAGCTGGTATGAGCTCACGTCGCAGGCGTTCGCGGTGTTCCTGCCGGTCCGCTCGGTCGGCGTGATGGGCGACGGCCGCACCTATGAATACGTGGTCGCGCTGCGCGCGGTGCAGACGCAGGACTTCATGACCGCGCATTGGGCGCCGTTGCCGCATCCGCTGCTCGGACGGATCTCGAACCGGATCATCAACGAAGTGCGCGGAATCAACCGCGTCGTCTACGACGTGTCGGGCAAGCCGCCGGCGACGATCGAGTGGGAGTGAATCGCCGGCTGGCCGTTCTCGACGCCCGCGACGCAGGATCGCGGCGCGGGCGCGGCGCTTGATCTGCGCGGTCGACGTCGATCTTCCTTCACCGATCCGAGCGCACCGCCTTCGTCCATCGGAACCGGTTGCGCCACGCGACTGAGCCGTCGGCGCGCGCGACCTGCGGCAGCGTGCCGCGGATCGCCGCAACCACCCGATCTTCGCCCGCAACGCGCACCGCGCGCACGGTCACGCCGGCCGACAGCAAAGCACGGATCGCGGTGGGTTCGTCGGGGAACACCAGTTCGGCATCGAATTCGCCGCCGTCGACGACGTCGAGCCGCGCATCGCGCATCGCCGCCTCGGCCGCGCCGCTGTCGAGCATCGGACCCGGCGTGCGCGCGCCGGGCGCGGGCGCAGGCGGCGGCGGCAGCAGCGCGAGCACCGGCGCCATCGTGACCGACATCAGCTGGCAATCCTCGCGGCGACCCCAGGTCAGCATCAGCACGGCGCCACCCGGCCGGCACACGCGCCTGGCCTCGCGGAGCGCCTGAACCAGATTGCCCGCGAACTGGAACGCATTGATGCCGGTGACGATGTCGAAGCTCGCATCGGGAAAGGGAAGCGCCTCCATCTCGCCGATCTCGATCGGCGCCCCCGGCAGTCGTTCGCGCGCGACCGCGACCAGGTTCTCCGAGGCGTCGAGTCCGCTGACGCTTGCACCGCGCTCGCGCGCGATCGCGAGCGCCCCGCCGGCGCCGCAGCCGACATCGAGCAGCCTGCAGCCCGGTGCGACGCCGGCACGATCCAGCGCAGCCTCGAACACCGGCCGCCACGCCGGTTCCTGCAGCCGCGCCCAATCGGAAGCTTGCGCACCCCAGAGCTCGCCTTGCACCTGTGCCGTTCCCATCATGGCCTCCATCTGCAGTCGTTGCCTGCCGGAACGAGCTTAGGCGGCGTCGGCCACGCTGAGAACCGGGCGATGACGAAATGGAGCGTTCACGCCAAGTGAAGGATGCGCACTACAATCGGGCTCGTGGACACGCTCCAGACGATGAGGGTGTTCGTTCGGGTCGCGCAGCGGGCCGGCTTCGCGGCTGCCGCGCGCGACCTCCGGCTCTCGCCGGCGGCGGTGACCAAGCATGTGATCAGCCTCGAGACGCGGCTCGGTGTCCGGCTTTTCGATCGCACGACGCGCAGCGTCGCGCTGACCGAGGCGGGCCGGATCTATCTCGAGCACTGCCTGGAGTGCCTCCAGTCGATCGAGGATGCCGACGCGTCGGTCTCCGAGCTGTCGAGGTCGCCGAAAGGGATGCTGCGCGTGACCGCGCCCGTCGACATGCAGGTGCCGCTGTCCCCGGTCGTTGCGCGGTTCATGATCGCGAACCCCGACGTGCAGGTCGACCTGCAACTGTCCAACAGGGTCGTCGACCTGGTCGAGGAGGGGATCGACGTTGCGGTGCGCGTCGCCGCGTCGCTGGACAACCGATACGTCGCGCGGCCGCTCGCGCAGGTCCGGATGCTGATGCTCGCAGCGCCGTCCTACCTGCAGCGCCACGGCCGCCCCCGGGATCCGCAGGCGCTCGAGGGGCACCGTCACCTGATCTTCGTCGAGCCCCGTCCGCGCGACGAGTACACGTTGGAGCGCAATGGCGAGCGGGTGCGCGTGAAGCTGCAGGCGGCGATGACG
>DATLGW010000177.1:0-1584 GCA_035540315.1 Burkholderiaceae bacterium
AAGTAGCGGCGCTCGTCGAACACCTCGTAGTTCGGCAGCTCCTGCTTGCGATAGCGGCCGATCTCGCGCCCGCCGCGGATCACGGTCGCCGCGTTGTAGCGCGCGTTGCGCTCGCGCAGCGGATGGCCGACGACGATCGCGAGCTGCGACAGGTGCGCGGTGCGCTCGCGAAGCTGAGCGAGCGCCCGATCGCACCTGTCATAGAATGATTCGCGCAGCAGCAGGTCTTCCGGCGGATATCCGGTCAACGACAGCTCGGGCGTCAGCAGCACGCTGGCCGACGCGGCGACCGCCTGTTCGGCGCTGGCGGCGATGCGGGCGAGGTTGCCGTCGAAATCACCGATGATCTGGTTCAGCTGCGCGCATGCGATCCGGGTTGCCATGACCGAGTCCGACAGTTCCTCATCCGCCGGCGGCGATTATCGCATGCGCATCCACCGCGAACTGGCCGCGATCCCGGCCGCGCAATGGGATGCGCTGCTGGCCGGCGACTCCTATCCGTTCGCCCGCCATGCGTTCCTGGCGGCGCTCGAGCGCACCGGCTGCGTCGGCGGCGAAACCGGCTGGGACCCGACTCACGTGTGCCTGTACGAGCGCGGCGCGCTGGTCGCGGCCGCGCCCCTGTACCTGAAATCGCATTCGTACGGCGAGTACGTGTTCGATTGGGCGTGGGCCGACGCGTATCACCGCCACGGCGTCGCCTACTATCCGAAGGGGCTGGTCGCGATTCCGTTCACGCCGGTGCCCGGCGCGCGGCTGCTCGCGCGCGACGAGGCGGCACGGCGCGCGCTGGCCGCAGCGCTGCTCGCAACGGCGCGCCAGCTGCGCCTGTCGTCGCTGCATGTGCTTCTGCCGCGCGAGGCGGACGCGGCGGCGCTGGCCGACGGCGGCATGATGAAACGGCGCGGCGTGCAGTTCCACTGGCACAACCCGGGCTTCGCCGATTTCGATGACTACCTGGCGTCGCTGACGCAACCGAAGCGCAAGAAGATCCGGGCCGAGCGGCGCAAGGTCGCGCAGGCGGGAATCGCGGTCGACGTGCTCGAGGGGCCTCAGATTGCCGATTCGGACTGGCGCCTGTTCCACCGCTGCTATCGCAACACCTATGCGCTGCACCACTCGACGCCGTACCTGAACCTGCGGTTCTTTCGCGAGCTCGGCGAATCGATGCCGTCGCACGTCGTGCTGTTCGTCGCCCGCCGCGCCGGCGGCGAGCCGGTCGCAGCGAGCCTGCTGCTGCGCGATTCGGAGGCGATCTACGGCCGCTACTGGGGCGCGCTCGAGTACGTGGACTCGCTGCACTTCGAGACCAGCTACTACCGGCCGATCGAATACGCGATCGCTCACGGCCTGCGCCGCTTCGAAGGCGGCGCGCAGGGCGAGCACAAGATGGCGCGGGGCTTCGAGCCGGTGCCGACCTGCTCGTTCCACTGGCTTGCGCACCCGGCGTTCGCCGACGCGGTCGAGCGATTCCTGCAGCGCGAGTCGGGCGGGATCGACGCGTACCTCGACGAGCTCGCCGAGCGGCTGCCGATCCGCGCGCGAAGCTGAAGCGCCCCGTTGCGACGCCGAGCCTAATAACGC
>DATLGW010000178.1:0-5937 GCA_035540315.1 Burkholderiaceae bacterium
GCTCCGCAGCGGCGCAGCCAGGCCGCCGCAGGTTCGTTGCGGCCGCCGGCGCAGCGGTCGGATTGTCCGCGATCGGCGCGCCCGCGATCGCTCAGTCGCGCACGAAGATCCGCGTCGGCTATCTGCATACGCTGGCGGTCGACGGGCAGCTGTGGCTCGCGCACGAGGCGGGGGCATGGGCGAAGCACGGGCTCGAGCCCGAGTTCCGCCAATTCACGACCGGGCTCGAGCTGTTCCAGGCAATGGTCGGCGGCAGCCTCGACATGCTGTCGACCGGCGCGGTGATCTCGAACTTCCCGGCGCGCGGACAGGGGCGGATGTTCCTCGTCAATTGCGTGGAGTTCGCGACCGCGCAGCTGTGGGTGCGCGAGGACATGGGCGTCAAGGGCTTCGCCGACCTGAAGGGCAAGCGGATCTCGACCACCACCGGCACGACTGCCCACGTGTTCCTCGACACCGCGCTGCGCGCGAACAACCTCGATCCGGGCAAGGACGTGGAGATCGTCAACCAGCGGATGGCCGAGGCCGTGACGTCGTTCATCTCCGGCGCGGTCCCGGCGGTCGCGCTGTGGGTTCCGTTCAACATCACCGTGCGCGACAAGGTGCCGCAGGCGCGCAAGCTGGTCGATGCGTCGGCGTATTTTCCGCAGGCGGCGATCGTGTCGGGCTGGGCGGCGCGAAACGACTACTACGACAAGAACCGCGAGGTGCTGACCCACGTGATCCGGGCCTGGGCGGCGGGCAACGAGATGCTGGTCGGCAAACCCGACCAGGCGCTGGAGATCCTGCAGAAGAACCATTATCCGCAGGTGCCGCTGCCGGACCTGAAGGAGCAGTTCGGCGCGCAGCGGGTCTATACGAACGACGACTGGCGCAAGCTGTATCAGGACGGCACCGTGACGAAGTGGCTGCAGCAGGTGACCGACTTCTTCGTGCGCTTCGGCGGCATCCAGAATCCGGTGCCGGCGTCGCAGTACTTCGATCCGAAGCTGTACCTGGAGACGATCAAGGCGTAGGGCGCGGACAGGCCGGCGGCTGCGGCGGCGTGCCTGCGCCGGCCGCCGCGACTCACGCTTTTCGATCCGGCGCTGCCGGCTCGACGTAGGGCAAACGCGCTTTTCCCTTGACGGCGGTCGGACCGGCGCCGCCGCCGCCGCGGATGAACCGCTTCGACTCGTCGACGTAGGGCTGATACGACCAGTTCGGATAGCGGCCAGAGCGCCGGGCGACGTCGGCCAGGAACAGGCGGCGCTTCTGGCTCGCCAGGATCCGCGCATGGACCTGCTCCGGGTCCCAGCCGGCGACGGTGCGCGCGTGCAGCTGCTGGACGAGCGGCTGCAGCGCCGGATCGCCGCACAGATCCTCGAGCTCGTGCGGGTCGCGCTCGAGGTCAAACAGCATCGCAGGCAGCCCGCGCGTGAACACGTATTTGTATCGCCCGGCGCGCAGCATTCTCGAGGCGGCGCAGACGCCTTCGGAGCTGTATTCCGAGATCGCGACGCGATCGTCGCCGCGCTCGGCTCCTGTCATCAGCGGCACCAGGCTGCGCCCGTCGAGCGGGTCGACCGGCGCGATCGGCGAACCGTCGCTCGCAAGCTCGAGCAGCGTCGGCAGCAGATCGACCAGCGACACGTGCGCGGCGACGCGCCGCGGCGCGAACTGCCGCGGCCACGAGACGACCAGCGGGATTCGCGACGACCATTCGAAGAACGTCTGCTTGAACCACATCCCGCGTTCGCCGAGCATCTCGCCGTGATCGCCGGCGAAGACGACGACCGTGTCTTGCGACAGGCCGCACTCCGACAACGCGCTCAGGATCCGCCCGATCTTGTCGTCGACGTAGCTGATCATGCCGTAATACGCGTGACGGGCATTGCGCACGTGCGCGTCGGTCACCGTGTATTCGTTCTGCGCGTGCGCGTGATGCAGCCACTGGCTGTGCGGATCGAGCTCCTCGTACGGGATCGGGCCGATCCTCGGCAAATCGATGTCGTCGTGGCGGTAGCGATCCCAGTGCTGCTGTCCGGCGACGAACGGCGGATGCGGGTGGGTGAACGAGATCGTCAGGAAGAACGGCCGATCCTCGTCGTTGCGCGCCAGGTCGTAGATTCTCTGCACGCCGCGCCACTCGACCTCGTCGTCGTAATCGATCTGCAGGCTGCGAACGCACGGGCCGGCTTCGACGATCGGCCGCATGCTGACGCCGGTGGGACGAAATCCGGGTCCGCGGATGAAGTCGGGCGTCCAGCTGAAGTCGGCCGGATAGATGTCGGTCGTCAGGCGCTCCTCGTAGCCGTGCAGCTGGTCGGGGCCGATGAAGTGCATCTTGCCGCACAGGATCGTCCGGTAGCCCTGCCGCGTCAGGTAGTGCGCGACGGTCGGCACCGACGCGGGGAACTCCGACGCGTTGTCGTAGGCGTCGATCGCGTGCGGCAGGCGGCCGCTGAGCATCGAGAAGCGCGACGGTGCGCAGATCGGGAAGTTGCAGTACGCGCTGTCGAAGACGATGCCGCTGTCGGCGAGTCGCGTCAGGTGCGGAGCCTTGACGAGCGGGTGCCCGTGGAAGGGCAGCGCCGGCGCCGCCAGCTGGTCGGCCATCAGCAGCAGGATGTTCGGGCGGACGCTCATGTCGGTCGGGTGCGCTGCGTGCCAGGGCACGGGGTCATTCGGCGCCGATTCCCAGTCGCGTCAGCGCCTCGGGCGGCGCCTCGTTGCCGCGCATCAGCCGCACCATCTGTGCGATCAGCCCGGCTTCGATCGCCTCGTCGCGAAACGGACGCTGCTGTTGCGGGTCGGCCGCGAGATCGTACAGGACCGTGGTCGTGTCCTCGTAGCCGCCTTCCTGCCCGACGTGTCCGACCGGCTGGTCCTTGACGTTGCGCCGCGCCGGCACTTTGAGCACCGGCACGCCGTCGGTGAAACCGAACGGCGGCGCGAGCTGCGCGCCGCGCAGGCATTCGAGCGTGAACATCGACTTCAGGTGCATCGGCATCAGCGTGTACTCGTACAGCGGCTGCCGCGTCATGTCCTCCGGATAGCGGAAGTACGTGTAGCGCCCGTCGGTGATGTTGGTGCCGGCGCCGAACATGCCGTACAGCGCCGCATCGCGCACCCGACCGTCCCGCTCGAGCAGCGGCAGCAGGCTGTGCCCTTCGACCGTCGGCGGCGCCGCGACGCCGAACAGGTCGAGCAGCGTCGGCATCACGTCGATCGTCTGCGTCAGCGCGCTGCGGCGCTCGCCGCCGTGCGCTGCATGGTCCGGGTGCCAGACGAGCAGCGGGATGTGCGCGAGCTCGTTGAAGAACGGCATCCGGTTCTTGCCCCACCAGTCGTGCTCGGCCAGCAGGAAGCCGTGGTCCGTGGTCACGACGACGGCGGTGTCGCGCCACATGTCGTGGCGGTCGAGGTAGTCGAGCAGCCGCCCGAAGTATTCGTCGCACATCGTCACCAGCGCGGCGTAGTTGGCGCGCAGTTCGTCGATCTCGTCGGCCGACTCGATCACCCGCTTGTAGCGCGGCCAGTCGAGGACCGGACCGTGATATCCGGTCGGGTAGCGCTCGCGGAACCGCGCCGGCGCGTGGAACGGTTCGTGCGGATCGAAGCACTCGAGTTGCAGCAGCCAGCCGTCGCTGCGGCGGTTGACGTCGAGGAACTCGAAGCCGGCGGCAAAGGTCCGCGGGCAGCAGTAGTCCTGCTCGGCGCGCATGAACTCCCGGTTCACCATCGCCTGCAGCCGGCCGTCGTTCGGGCTGGCAGGCTGCTGGACCGGGTGGTACATCTCGCGGAACCGCTCGAGCGGCGGCTGGACCATCGCCTTCCAGCGGTCCCACTCCTGGCCGCGGATGAACTCCCAAGACGAGTACCGGTTGTGATAGGTCGCGCCGCCGTCCTCCCAGTAGTGGTAGTGGTCGGAGACGAGGTGCGTATAGACGCCCGCTGCGCGCAGCAGCTCCGGGAAAGACCGGTCGAACGGCTCGAGCGGGCCCCATGCGCGATGCAGGAAGTTGAGCCGGCCGGTGTGCAGGTCGCGGCGCGCCGGCATGCACGGCAGGCTGCCGACGTAGTGCGTGTCGAACGTGACGGCGCGGTCGGCAAAGCGGCGGAAATTCGGCGTCGCGATGCCGCCGCTGCCGTAGCACTCCAGCGCGGCCCGTGTCAGCGAATCGAACAGGACGAAGATGACGCGCATGTCTGCCGGTGCCGCGTTCAGTCGATGGTGATGTTCGCCTTCTTCACGAGCTGCGTCCACTTGGCGAGCTCTCGCTCGATGTCCTTGCGAAAGCTCTCGGGCGTGCTCCTGTCGGCCACGCTCATGCCGCTCTTCGTCAGCGCCGCCTGCACGTCCGGCATCGCCAGCGCCTTGTTGATCTCGGCGGACAGCCGATCGACGATCTCGCGCGGTGTCCCGCTCGGCGCGAGAATCCCCAGCCACTGATCTGCCTCGAACTGCGCGACGCCGGCCTCCGACATCGTCGGCAAGTCGGGCAGGAATGCGCTGCGCTTGGCGCTGGTCACGGCAAGCGCGCGAACGCGCCCTGCCTCGATCTGCGGCAGCGCCACCGCGGCATTCGCGAAGTGGAAGTCGATCCGCCCCGCGATCTGATCGACCATCGCCGGCGGCGCGCCCTTGTAAGGCACGTGCACGATGAACAGGCCCATCATCGACTTGAACAGCTCGCCGGAGAAGTGGGCCGGGGATCCAGTCCCTGCGGACGCGTAAGTGAGCTGACCCGGCTTGCTTCGGGCGAGCTCGACGAGCTCCTTGACCGAGTTCACCGGCAGCGATGGATGCACGACGAGGATGTTCGGCGCGTATGCGGCGATCGCGACCGGTTGAAGATCGTCCAGGTTGAACGGAGTCTTCGTGCCCAGAGCGGTGTTCATCGTCAGTGCGCTCGTGGTCAGCGCCAGCGTGTGACCGTCCGGCGCCGCCTTGGCCACGGTGTCCGCGCCGATCGCGCCACCGGCGCCGGGCTTGTTCTCGACCACGACCGGCTGGCCCAGCGCCGAGCTCAGCTTCGGCGCGATCGACCGCGCGACGATGTCGACCAAGCCTCCGGCAGGCCATGGCACGACGATCCGCACCGGCTTGTTCGGATACGGCTGCGCAACAGCCGACGCGGGGATCATCAGCGCCGTCGCTGCGGCAATGAGCATTCTCGGCAGGAAAGTCATGCGGTTGCCTCCTCTCGTGTTCGAGTTCGACGATCGCGTCCGGGCGTTTCGCTGTCCGGTGGCGCGATTGTGATGGACGTATGGATGATAGTACCATTGGCTCCGGATCGCGTGGCTCATTCGGGTGAGTCGCCGTTGGCCGCGCGCGAGGAACGGAACGCACCATGCGACACGACAGCTTCGATTACGTGATCGTCGGCGCCGGCTCGGCCGGTTGCGTGCTGGCGAACCGCCTGTCGGCCGATCCGGGCACGCGCGTGCTGCTGCTGGAGGCCGGCGGCGCCGACTGGCATCCGTGGCTGCGGCTGCCGGTCGGATACTTCCGCACGATCTACGATTCGCGCTTCTCGCGCCTGTTCGATACCGAACCGTGCGAGGGAACCGCCGGGCGCAACGTCGTGTGCCCGCGTGGACGAATCGTCGGCGGGTCGTCGTCGATCAACGGCCTGATCTTCATCCGCGGCCAGCACGAGGACTTCGACGATTGGGAGCGGTCGGGCGCTACCGGCTGGGGCTATCGCGACGTGCTGCCGCACTTCAGGCGCTTCGAGCGCTACGAAGGCGGCGCCGGCGAATATCACGGCGACCGCGGCGAGCTCGGCGTCTCCGAGCTGCGTTGCGATCATCCGTATTGCGGCGCGTGGGTGCGGGCGGCGCAGCAGTACGGGCTGCCGTACAACCGCGACTTCAACGGCGAGACGACGTTCGGGGTCGGCTCGTACCAATTGAGCATCCGCAACGGCTGGCGCTCGAGCGCAGCCT
>DATLGW010000179.1:0-13013 GCA_035540315.1 Burkholderiaceae bacterium
GGCAATCACTGCGGTGGCCGCCGGCGACGTGCAGGCATTCATGGTGCCGCTGTCGGTCGCGGTCCCGCAGGCGGCGAACGGACGCGTGAACCTGCTCGCAATCACGAGCGCCGCGCGCGAGGCCAGCGCGCCGCAGGTGCCGACGATGTCGGAACAGGGTTATCCGATCGTCATCGGCGGCTGGCACGTGCTCGCCGCGCCGGCTGGCACGCCGCCGCAGGTCGTCGAGCGACTCAACCGCGCGCTCAATGACGTCACGTCGAGCCAGGGCGTTGCCGATGCGCTGCGCAAGCAGGGCGTGCAACCCGCGACATCGACTCCGGCCCAGGCACAGGCACTGGTGAGCGACGAGTGGCAGCGGTGGGGCGCGGTCGCGCGCAAGGCCGGCGTGACTGCGGATTGACGCGCAGGTCGGCGGGGGCGGCGCCTTTGCGCCACAGGCTCGCGATGGTTGGCTCAGCTCCCGCCGGCGCTGCTCGCGTCGCCAGTGGCTGAGGTCGGCGCCAGTTCGATCGACGCCGCCTCCAGCAACTGGCCATCGACCGACAGCGCGCCGCGCGGCACCAGCAACGAAGCCCCCGCCGGGATCGTCTCGGCGGCGACGATCCGCAGCCACCGGTGGTCCTCGACCTGCAGCGCTTGGATCGAGATCGTGCGCACCAGCCGCGGCACGCCGAACGGATCGGGCGCATGCACGACGATCGCGAAGCCGGTGGTGAAGTGCACGATGAGCGCGCCGGGGAACGACAAGCGCACGACGACCCCTTGCGGCGCGAACGCCGGCTCGGGCGGCGCGGTCTGCGCGAGCGCGACCTCCCCGGGCGGCAACCCGGTGTGGCCGGCGCCGTCGCTGCCGCAGCCGATGATCCACGGCAACAACAGCAGCGGCGCGATCCAGGTCCGCGAGCTGGCGGCGCCCGCGCGGACTGCGCGATGCGCCGGCGCTCGCCCGAGCGGCGGGCAGGCGTCCATGCGAGATCCTCTACGCGTCGACTGGGCTCGGGAGGGTCCGCAGCGGGATGCGGCCGCCCCTTCTGGAAGCGGCGCGAGGCGGCAGCCGCCGCTCGCGCCGGCTAGGGCGTGTTCACGCCCCAGGACATTGTTGCGCCGGCCCGGCGCGCCGGGCGGGAAAGACAATGACGCGAGCAGAGGTTGCAGGGCCGGCGCAGGATCGGTTCCTGCGCCGCCGCAGCCGGGCTCAGCCGGCGGCGACCTCGAGCATGATCTTGCCGATGTGCTCGGAAGACTCCATCAGCGCATGCGCCTGTGCGGCCTGCTCCAGCGGAAACGTCTTGTAGATGACCGGCAGCATCCGGCCCTGCTCGAGCCGCGGCCAGATCTGCGCACGCAGCTGCATCGCAAGCCGCGCCTTCTCGGCGGCCGGACGCGCGCGCAGCGTCGAGCCGGTGAACGTCAGCCGCTTGAGCATCAGCGGCATCCAGTCGACTTCGACTTTCGACGGCTGCAGGAACGCGATCTGCACCAGCCGGCCCTCGAGCGCGAGCAGCCGCAGGTTCTTCTCGATGTAGGTCCCGCCGACCATGTCGAGGATCACGTCGACGCCGCGCCCCTGCGACAGCCGATTGACCTCGGCGACGAAGTCCTGCGACCGGTAGTTGATCGCGGCATCGGCGCCGAGCTCGCGGCATGCGCGCGCCTTGTCGTCGGTGCCGACCGTGCACCAGACGGTCGCGCCCCATTCCTTGGCCATCTGGATCGCAGTCACGCCGATGCCCGACGAGCCGCCGTGGATCAGCACCGATTCGCCGGCCAGCAGCCGCCCGCGTTCGATCAGGTTCGCCCAGACGGTGAAATAGGTCTCCGGCAGCGCCGCGGCCTGCAGCGACGACAATCCGGCCGGCACCGGCAGCACCTGGCCCGCCGGCACGGTCACGTACTCGGCATAGCCGCCGCCGTTCGTCAGCGCGCACACCGCCTCGCCCGGCTTCCATTCGGTCACGCCCTGCCCGAGCGCGACCACGTGGCCTGCGACCTCCAGTCCGATGTACGGCGACGCGTCCTTCGGCGGCGGATAGCGGCCGCTGCGCTGCAGGACGTCGGGGCGGTTCACGCCGGCGTGCGACACGCGGATCAGCACCTCCCCGGCGCCCAGCTCGGGCAACGGCCCGGTCTTCACCGCGAGCACCTCGGGGCCGCCGCCGCTGCCGTGGTCGACGTAGCGCATCTGCTTCGGTAGGGTCATGAGCTGGTCCTGTGCTGCGTGGAGCCGCTCATTAGATCATCGCTGGCGGCCGACTGCACGCCCTGCCGCAGCCGAGGCAGCGTGACTGCGAACGTCGCGCCCTTGCCGAGCCCGTCGCTGTGCGCGCGCACGTGCCCGCCGTGCAGCCGCACCAGGCGATCGACCAGCGCCAGCCCGATCCCCAACCCGCCGTGCACGCGATCCGGGGCGGAGTCGACCTGGATGAACAGCTCGAAGATCGATGCCAGCGCCGCCGCCGGAATCCCGACCCCGTTGTCGGCGACCGTGAACGTGACGGTGTCGGCGTCGGCGTCCAGCGCTGCGCGAATCCGCCCGCCGCCGGCCGTGTACTTCGCCGCGTTGTGCAGCAGGTTCTCGAGCACCTGCACGATCCGCGCCGGGTCGGCGTGCAGCATCGCGGCCGGCTCGGACACGTCGACCGCCAGCGTCTGGCCGCGTGCCTCGATCGCCGGTGCGCAGGACTCGATGGCCGCGGCGAGCACGTCGGCCGCGACGATCGGCTCCGGGCGCAGCACGACCTTGCCGTGGCTGATCCGCGAGACGTCGAGCAGGTCGTCGACCAGCCGGGTCAGCTGCCGGACCTGGCGCTGCGCCATCTGCACCAGCTCCGCGTCCTGCCCGCCGGCGGGCGCGCGCCGCATCAGCAGCGCGAGCGCGTTCACCAGCGGCGCCAGCGGGTTGCGCAGCTCGTGCGACAGCATCGCGAGGAATTCGTCCTTCCTGCGGTCGGTCTCGCGCAGCCGCTGCGCATGCTCGGCCAGCTGCGCCTCGGCGCTCTTGAGCGCGGTGATGTCGATGTGGGCGCCGATCATCCGCAACGCCCGGCCCTGTTCATCGCGTTCGATCTCGGCCAACGACGAAACCCAGCGGGTCTCCCCGGCGGGCGTGACGATCCGATATTCGTTCGCATAGTTCCGCGCATCGCTCGCGACCGCCGCCCGGAACGCCTTTTCCATCCGCTCGCGGTCCTCCGGATGCAGCCGCCGCACCCAGTACTCGTGCGACTCGTCGACGGATTCGGGCGGCAGCCCGTGCAGGCGCAAGTGCTCGGGCGAGCGGCGTGTGCGCATGCCGTTGCGGAAATCGATTTCGAAGCCGCCGACGCGGCCGATCCGCTGCACGCGCGCGAGCTCGGCCTCGCGTTCGCGCAACTCGCGCAATGCCTGCTCGCGATCGGTGACGTCGTGCCACACGGCATAGCCGTAGCGGCGGCCGCCGAGCTGCACGCCGTGCACGGTCACGTCGACGCTGCGGATGCTGCCGTCGCGCGCGCGCTGCCGCGTGTGAAAACGCGTCGGCTCGGCGCCCGGCACCAGCCGCAGCCGCGCCTCGAGCAGCTCGGCGGTGGAGTACATCACGTCGATGTCGCCCAGCCGCAGCCGCGCGAACTGCTCGCGCGTGTAGCCGAGCTGCGCGCAGGCGGCGTCGTTGAACGCGACGAAGCCGTCGTCCTCGAGCGCGAACAGCACCGCCCCGACCGGCAGCGCGTTGAACAGCGTCCAGAACGGCGCCGCAGTCGCGCCGCCCGGCCCGAGCAGCGCATCCTGCAGCACCCGCGGGCGCACGACGCCCGCCTTGCGTGAAGCGACCATCAGCAACCGCGACCCGAGCTGATGCGATTCGGCAGATTCTAGTCCAGCGGTGTTGCCGGCGGCGGATGGCGCCGGTTCACAGGCCGGGCCGTCCGGCGCCTGCAACCGGCGGTTGCGGCTCGGCGACCGGAGTGCCCAGCCGCTGCGGTTGCCGGCGGCCGAGCCGCTCGAGCAGCGTGCCGAGGATTCCCTTGGGCATGTAGATGATGAAGAACACCAGCAGCGCGCCGTAGATCAGCAGATCGAGCCCGTGGATCCGGTTGCCGATCGTGATCCGCAGCGTCTCCTGCAGCGCCAGCAGGAACACCGCGCCGAACGTCGGCCCGAGCATCACGAACATGCCGCCGGCGATCACGCCGAACACGATCTGCAGCGACACGCCGATCCCCGACACCGTCTCCGGATTCACGTACAGCTGGTACTGCGCGTACAAAACGCCCCCGATCGCGGTCATCGCCGCCGACAGCATCGCGATCTGCAGCTTGGTGCGCGTCACGTTGATGCCGACCGACGCGGCCGCTTCCTCGTCCTCGCTGATCGCCTGCAGCGCCAGCCGGTTCATGCTGCGGTCGACCCGGTGCCACACGTACAGCGCGAGCAGCCACAACACCAGGATCGCATAGAACCACACCAGCCGGTTCGAGAACTGCAGCGCGAACAGCGATGCAGTCTCGCCGGAAGAGATGCCGGGGTTCGGCGTCACGCCGAGCGAGCCGCCGGTGGTGTCGCGCATCGCGACGATGATCAGCCGCGTCACCTCCGCGAGCGCCAGCGTCACCAGCGCGAAATAGTGGCCGACGATCTTGAACCGGAAGCACGGATAGCCGATCAGCACCGCGACGACGACCGCCAGGCCGACCGCGACCAGCGCGCCGGCGAGCGGCGGCATGCCGTGGAAATTCCACAGCAGCACGACCGTGTACGCGCCGATGCCGAGGAACGCGCCGTGGCCCAAGCTGACCATGCCGAGCCGGCCCATCAGCGCCCAACTGGTGTAGATGAACCCCCACAGCATCGCCATGATCATCAGATGCAGCGGGTAGATGCCGACGCCGAGCCACGGCGCAGCCACCAGCAGCGCAAGCAGCGCGAACGCGACGTAGCGGGGTGCGGTCGTGCGCATCGTCAGCGGCGCCGTGCGAACAGCCCTTCCGGGCGGACGAACATCATCATGATGAAGAACAGGAACGCGAGCACGTAGCCCCACTCGATCTTGAACACGAAACCGCCGACCGAGATGAACTGCGCGAACACGAACGCGGCGACGAAGCCGCCGAACAGGTTGCCCAGCCCGCCGAGCACGCAGATCATGAACGTGATCGGCCCGAAAGACAGCCCGATCGCCGGATGGATGTCGTACTGCAGCACCAGCAGGCACGCGGCCAGTCCCGCGAGTCCGCCGCCCAGCGCCGACGTCAGCAGGTAGATGCGGCTGGAGTTCACGCCCATCAGCGGCATGATCGCGCGGTCCTGGCTGATCGCGCGGATCGCGGTGCCGATGTAGGTGCGCGACAGGAACAGGTAGACCGCGACGATCGCGGTCAGCGCGACCGCGAACGCGATCAGCCGAGCCACCGACAGGTTGATGTCGCCGACCGACACGCCGGGCATCCGGATCCCCAGGTTGCGGAATTCGACGCCGAACGTGACCGTCGCGGCCGCCTGCAGGAAGAACAACACGCCGCCGGTGACCAGCAGCTGGTTGATCGGCTCGGCGGTCAGCACCGGGCGCACGATGAAGTGATGCAGCGCCGCGCCGAGGATCGCGACGGTCCCGATCCCGCAGCCGAACGCGACCGGCAGCGGAACGCCGTGCGTCACGTACAGCCAGTAGATCATGTACATGCCGACCATCATCAGCTCGGCATAGCAGATCCAAACGACGTCGATCACGCCGAAGATCAGGTTCAGCCCGAGCGCGAGCAGCGCGAGCAGGCCCCCGAGCAGCAGCCCGTTGATCACCGCCTCGAGCAGGAAGATGTCGAAGAACTCGGCCACTTGAGTCGCTTCCTACAGTCCCAGGTACGCTTTGCGGATCTCGTCGCTCGCCAGCAGCTCGGCGGCGCCGCCGGACGCGCGGATGCGACCGGTCTCGAGCAGGTAGCCGCGGTCGACGACCTTGAGCACCTGCTGGATGTTCTGCTCGACGATCAGCACCGTGAAGCCCTCGGCTCGGATGCGCTTGATCAGCTCGAAGATCGACTGCACGACCACCGGCGCCAGCCCCGCCGACGGCTCGTCGAGCAGCAGCAGCTTCGGGCGGCCCATCAGCGCGCGGCCGATCGCGCACATCTGCTGCTCGCCGCCCGACATCGTGCCCGCGAGCTGCATACGCCGCTCGCGCAGCTTCGGAAACAGCGAATACACGAAATCGAGCCGCTCGCGATAGCCGCTGCGCGCGGCCGGCGTGAACGCGCCCATCTTCAGGTTCTCCTCGACGGTCAGCCGCGGAAACAGCCGCCGGCCCTCGGGAACCTGCGCAATGCCGAATCCCACGACCTCGTGCGCCGGCGCATCGTTGTAGCGGCGGCCTTCCATCGACAGCTCGCCCGAGCGCGCGTCGATCAGCCGCGAGATCGCGCGCAGCAGAGTCGTCTTGCCGGCGCCGTTGGGCCCGATCACCGCGACCGCCTCGCCGGAGTTCACCGACAGCGACACGTCGAACAGCGCCTGGAAGCTGCCGTAGCCGGCGGAGAGCTTGCGCAGCTCCAGCATCAGTGCGCCCCCTGCGCGACGCCGCGCTGCGCGATCTGCTGCTGCACCGTCTCGGCATCGGTGCCGAGATAGACCTCGACGACCCTCGGGTCGCGCGTGACGTCGGCCGGCGATCCCTGCGCAATCAGCTCGCCGTGGTCGAGCACCAGGCAGCGGTCGATGACCTTCATCAGCACGCCCATGATGTGCTCGACCCAGATGATCGTGATTCCGCGCTCGTCGCGGATCCGGCGCAGCATCTGCGCGGCCTGCTCCATCTCGTGCTCGTCCAGGCCGCCCAGGCTCTCGTCGGCCAGCAGCAGCCGCGGCTGCGTCGCCAGCGCCCGCGCCATCTCGAGCTTCTTCAGTCCCGCTGCGCCGAGCCCGTCGACGCGCGCGTCGGCGTCGCGCGGCAGCCCGATCAGCTCGAGCGCGTCGTGCGCGCGCTTTTGCGCCTCGGCGCGGTCGATCGCGCCGCCGGCGCCGTAATACGCCGCCAGCGTCGCGTTCTCCAGGATCGACAGCTTGCGAAACGGCCGCGGGATCTGGAACGTGCGCGCCAGGCCCATCTGGCAGATCCGGTACGGCGGCAGCCCCGCGATCTCCCGGCCTTCCAGACGCACCGAGCCCGCGCTCGGTGCGTACATCCCGGCGATCACGTTGAACGTCGTGCTCTTGCCCGACCCGTTCGGACCGATCAGCCCGAGGATCTCGCCGCGCTCGAGCTCGAACGACAGTTCGCTGACCGCGGTGAAGCCGCCGAACTTCTTGGTCAGCCGATCAACCGACAGCACCGGTCAGTTCGCGTAGGTGTGGCCTTTCGGCAGCGGCAAGACCGGGTCCTTCGTCTTGATCGAGTTCGGCCACACGACGAAGGTCTCCTTGCCGATGTACTGGTGCACGACCGGCGACGAACGCTCGTTCTGCCCGGCCATCTGGTGCCCCGGCGGAAAGAACTTGACGCCGTAGCCCTGGATCGTGCCGCCCTCCGGGATGTCGGTCTCGAGCGCCGCCTTGCGCAGCGCCTCCGGATCGTAGCCGCCGTGTTTCTTGATCGCGCGCGGCAGCACGTCGGTGAAGAAAATCCACGCCTGGTTGAATCCCATCGACACGTGCGGCGGCACTTCGTCGGCCTTGGTCTCGGCCTTGTAGCGCTTGATCATCTCGGCAGTGATGTCGCCGAGCCCCGGCTTCAGCGTCTTCGGGTCGAGCAGCTGCGCGGCCACCGGGTCGACGTTGAAAATGAAGTTGGCGTCGTCCTTGAACGTCGAATGCAGCCGGTCGAACTGGCCATAGCCCGCGCCGTGGCCGATCAGCGCCGACCACTTCAGCCCCTGCTCCTTGGCCTGGCGCAGGAACAGCGTGATGTCGGGGTTGTAGCCGGTGTGCAGGATCACGTCGGCGCGCGCGCGGCGCAGCTTCGTGACCAGCGGCGACAGGTCGGGCGACGTCGCCGCGTAGCCTTCCTTCAGCGTGACCTGCATGCCGAGCTTCTTGCACGCCTCCTCGTTGCCGGCGGCCACGCCGGTGCCGTACGGTCCGTCCTCGTAGATGATCGCAACGCGGACGTCCTTGACCTCCTTGTTCAGGCGCGACTTCGCGGTGTCGGCGACGAACTGGCACGACGCCTCGCCGAACTGATCCGAATGGACCTGCGGCCGGAACACGTAACGCAGGTTCTTGTCCTTGAACACGCTGGAGGCCACGCAGATGTTCGCCCACATGAAGCGCTTTGCCTGGTCGACGCGCTGCGCCATCGGCACGCAGTGCGCCGACGAGAACACGCCCATGATCAGGTCGACCTTCTCCTGGTTCAGCAGCCGCTCGGTCTCGTTGATCGCCACCTCGGCCTTGCTCTGCGCGTCGGCGTAGATCGGCGCGATCTTGTGGCCCTCGACGCCGCCGCGCTCGTTGATCATGTCGATCGCGTATTTGGTGCCGAGATACCCGGCCTGCGAGCCGCCGGCGGCGAACGGGCCGGTCAGGTCGTAGATGACGCCGATCTTGATTTCCTTGGCCTGCGCGAGCGCCGGCGCCGGCGCGGCGAGCGCCGCGGCCACGGCAATGCCGGCGGCAGCGCCCAGGAATTTCAGCGCGGTCAGCGCGCGAACGGGGTGTCGCATCGTCTCCCTCCTCTTCCGATGTTGCGCAACGCGGCGGCTCGTCAGCGCGAGCTCGACCGCGCGCAGTTTAACGCATGAACCGGCGCACGTAGTCGGCGCCGTATCCGATCCGCTCGAAATGCTCGCGGTACTTGTCGATCCGGGTGAACACGTCGTCGTAGCCGAGCGAGTTGCCCTGCGGATCGACGTACATCAGCGCGCCGTGCACGGTGAACAGCGTGATCATCTCGGCGCAATCGTCCGGCACGGTCAGCGTGTGCGTCTCGCCCGGCGGCTCGAACACGTAGCTGCCCTCCTCGGCGACCCAGTCGTGCTCTAGGTAGTACCAGCGGCCGCGGATCACGTACGCGTGCACCTGCCCCGAATGGCGATGCCGCTGCAGCACGCCCGAGCGGCGCACCCGCAGCAGATGCACGTAGAAGCCGCCGGTCACGTTCAGGTGGATCGGGCGCGACCACGTGTCGGGGGCGACCGGCGCCCACAAACGCTCGTCGTCGGTCAGCACGTCCAGATGCACCATGTCCGGCGCCATGCCCCACGGCTGGGGCTTCGCGTACGGCACCTTGTCCGGTCGGGCAGGCTCGACCGCGGCAGGATTCAGCGGCTTGTTCATCGCCGGAACGATACCGCAAAAGTGGGCGCAAAATAAGCGGTCGTCCGCAACCCGCCTGCCCTGCCGAAGCGATGGTCCGCGACCTGATGCTGGCCGCCGTGCCGGTGTTCTTCATGCTGATCGCCGTCGAGCTCGCGCTCGGCCGCTGGCGCCGGCAGTCGACTTACCGGCTGTCGGACTCGATCAATAGCCTGTCGCTGGGCACGCTGTCGCAGGTCACCGGCGTCTACACGCGGGTGCTGCGGATCGGCATCTACACGCTCGCGTTCGACCACGTCGCGCTCGGACTGTGGCCGGTCGATGCGTGGTGGGCATGGGTCGCGGCGCTGCTGTTCTACGACTTCTGCTACTACTGGTATCACCGCGCGAGCCACCGGGTCGGCATGATGTGGGCGAATCACGTCGTTCACCACTCGAGCGAGGAGTTCAACCTGTCGACCGCGCTGCGCCAGCCGAGCACCGGCGCGCTGTTCAGCTGGGCGTTCTATCTGCCGATGGCGGTGGCCGGCGTGCCGCCGCTGATGTTCGCGGTGGTGGCGCTGATCGACCTGCTGTACCAGTACTGGGTCCACACGCGTCACGTCGGCCGGCTCGGCTGGTTCGACCGCGTGTTCGTGTCGCCGTCGAACCACCGCGTGCATCACGGGCTGAACGACGCGTACGTCGACCGCAACTACGGCGGCGTGCTGATCGTCTGGGACCGGATGTTCGGCACCTATGCCGAGGAGCGCGACGACGAGCCGGTCGTCTACGGCAGCCGCGCGCCGCTGCGCAGCTGGAACCCGCTGTGGGGCGTCGCGCACGTGTACTGGGCGCTCGCGCGCGACGCGTGGCGCGCGCGCCGGTGGCGCGACAAGCTGCAGGTATGGCTGCGACCGCCCGGATGGCGGCCCGCCGACGTCGCGGCCGCCGATCCGCGCGCGCCGTTCTCGCTGGCGACGTTCAGCCGCTACGACGTGACCGTGCCGCGCGCAGTCCAGTGGTACGCGGCAGTCCAGTTCGCGCTGGTCGTGATCGCGGCAGTCCTTTTCGGCGGCTTCCAGCGCGGGGCGGCGGCGGGCGCCGGTCTCGCGTATCTGGCGTGGATCGTCGTGTCGCTGGTATCGATCGGAGCGCTGCTCGAGGGCCGGCGCGGCTTCTTCGCGATCGAAGCGGCGCGTTTGGCCGTCGCCGCCGCGGCAATCGCGTGGCTGGCGACGCAGTGACGCGCCGTCACGGCTGCGGCGGAATCTCGGGCGGCAGTTCCGGCGGCGTCCCCGCCGGCACCTCGGCGGGCGCCGGCGCGGGCGTCGTCGGGGGCGGCTGCGCCGGAATTTCGGGTCCGGGTCCGGGAGACGGCGGCGGGATCTCCGGCGGCGTTCCGATCGGCACCTCGGGGCTGCCGGGTTGAGGTACGTGCTGGATCGGCATGGCCCAGTTTAGAACGGCGCCGCCGCCATGCGACCCGAAACCCTTCGCGCCGCTTCGGCTATCACGGCGGCGCATCGGGCGCGCGCCGCGGGCGCGGGCCGCGCTCGGCTTGACCGCTGCGCCCGAAAGGCATAACTTCGCCCGTTGAACAGCGACTTCCAGCGGTGACCCAGCGCGCCCGCCGGTGCGGCGAACGTCGATGCGGTCGCAGATGGAAAGCAGCCGCCACTCGCGGCTCAAGGGGGCGCGGTCCGAGACCGTGCCCCTTTCCATGTCCGCCTCCGGTGCTTGCCGCGTGCCCTCCGATGCCACCCCGATGATGCCCCTGCCCTCGGCCCCAGTCGAACCCTCGATCGCCGACCGGCTGCTCGATGCAGCGCGCGAGCTGTCGCGGACGCTGGCGCGGTTGTGTTTCGCCGAACCGGTGACCCACGTCTACGATCCGCTGCGTTATGCATGGGCGCCGTACGAAACGTACGTGCGCCGCTACGGCAACTCGCGCAAGCGCGTCGTGCTGCTGGGGATG
Source organism: Burkholderiaceae bacterium (assembly GCA_035540315.1). Classification (GTDB taxonomy): domain Bacteria; phylum Pseudomonadota; class Gammaproteobacteria; order Burkholderiales; family Burkholderiaceae_E; genus DATLGW01. The sequence continues at coordinate 11,183 of DATLGW010000179.1, forward strand.
AATCCAGGGCCGTTCGGCATGATGCAGACCGGGGTGCCGTTCGGCGAAGTCGCCGCGGTGCGCGATTGGATGCGGATCGAGGCGCCGGTGCAGCGGCCCGAGCGCGAGCATCCCAAGCGGCCGATTGCCGGTTTCGCCTGCCATCGATCGGAAGTCAGCGGCCGCAGGCTGTGGGGCTGGGCTGCGCTGCGCTTCGGCACGGCCGAGCGGTTCTTCGCCGACCATTTCGTGCTGAACTATTGCCCGCTGGTGTTCCTGGAGGCGAGCGGACGCAACCGCACCCCCGAGCAGCTGTCGGCGGCCGAAGCCGCGCCGCTTCATGCAGCCTGCGACCGGCACCTGGCCGCGGCGCTCGCCGCGTTGCAGCCGCGCTGGGCGATCGGGATCGGCGGCTTCGCCGAGCGGCGGCTGCGGCGGGTCGTCGAGAGCGACGCGCTCGACGGCGCGACCGCCCGCGGGATCCGCATCGGTTGCATCCTGCACCCGAGCCCGGCCAGTCCGCTCGCGAATCGCGGCTGGTCCGACGCGGTCGATGCGCAGCTGGCCGAGCTGGGCGCATTCGGCCCGGCCGGCGGCTGACCCGCGCTCCCGGAGCCGGCGAGCGGCGCACCCGACGATGGCTCTGTACGCGGTCACGATCGCGCTGTCGGCGTTCCTGCTGTTCCTGATCCAGCCGGTGATCGCCAAGCAGATCCTGCCGTGGTTCGGCGGCTCGGCCGCGGTGTGGACGACCTGCGTCGCGTTCTTCCAGCTGGTGCTGCTCGCCGGCTATGCGTATGCCGACGTCACCGCGCGCAGGCTGTCGCCGCGGCGGCTTGCGCTGCTGCACAGCGCGCTGCTCGCCGCCAGCCTGGCGACGCTGCCGGCGATCCCGTCGGATGCATTCAAGCCGGGCGACCCGGAGCTGCCGATCGGCCGCATCCTGCTGCTGCTGACGGCGACGATCGGACTGCCGTACCTGATGCTGTCGACGACCGCGCCGCTGGTCCAGGCGTGGTTCGCGCGCAGCTTTCGCGGCGCCCGCGTCTACCGCCTGTACGCGCTGTCGAACGTCGCGTCGATGCTGGCGCTGCTGTCGTATCCGGCGCTGCTCGAGCCGCTGGCGAGCGCGCGCGCGCAGGCGCTGGGCTGGTCGGTGCTGTATGCGGTGTTCGCGCTGCTTTGCATCGGCTCGGCGTGGTACGCGGTGCGCACCGGCGGCGATGCGCTGCCGCTGCAGGCGGCGGCCGCGGCGGATCCGCCGCCGTCGCGCGCCGACCAGCTGCTGTGGCTGCTGCTGGCGGCGCTGGGTTCGACGATGCTGCTGGGCGTGACCACGCACATCACGCAGAACATCGCGTCGATCCCGTTCCTGTGGGTGCTGCCGCTGGCGATCTACCTCGTCACGTTCATCCTGTGCTTCGACGGCAAGGGCTGGTACCTGCGCACGCAGTACGTGCTGCTGTCGGCGGTGCTCGGCGTGGCGATGATGGCCGGGCTGTCGTACCGGTTCGACTTCGACGATGCGCGACTGCTGCGCGGCATCCTGCACATCGATTACGCGATTCCGCTGTATTCGTTCGGACTGTTCGTCGTCTGCATGTTCTGCCACGGCGAGCTGGTCGAGCGCAAGCCGGCGCCGGCCTACCTGACGCGCTTCTACCTGATGGTCGCAGCCGGCGGCGCGATCGGCGGCACGCTGGTCGCCGGCATCGCCCCGCTGGTGTTCGCCGCCTACTGGGAATTCCCGGCCGCGGTGACGGTCGCGATGCTGCTGACGTTCCTGCTGGGCGAAGCGCGGCTGCGCGCGCTCGGCGCAGTCGCAACGCTGGCGTGCGCAGCGCTGCCGGTC
>DATLGW010000180.1:0-9588 GCA_035540315.1 Burkholderiaceae bacterium
GCGTCGCCCCTTCCGGCACGTGGATGTGGATGTCGGTCTTCTCGTGGAACGCGTTCCTGACGCCCAGCCGCGCCGCGCGACGCCGGACGACCGTCATCGCCGCCTTGATCGACTCCTGCATCACGTCGCCGAGCTTGCCGGTGAACGTGGTCTTGCCCTTGCCGGGAACCGCGACGGCCTCGATCGTCAGCAGCTCGCCGCCGACCTCGGTCCACGCCAGCCCGGTCACCTGCCCGACCTGGTTCTGCTTCTCGGCTACGCCGAACGTGAAGCGGCGCACGCCGAGGAACTTGTCGAGGTTCTTCGGAGTCACGACGACCTTCTTCTCGGCGCGCTTGAGCAGCAGCGTCTTGACGACCTTGCGGCAGATCTTCGAGATCTCGCGCTCGAGCGAGCGCACGCCGGCCTCGCGCGTGTAGTAGCGCACGATGTCGCGGATCGCCGCCTCCGACAGCGACAGCTCGGTCGCCTTCAGGCCGTTGTTCTTGATCTGCTTGGGCAGCAGGTAGCGCTGCGCGATGTTCAGCTTCTCGTCCTCGGTGTAGCCCGACAGCCGGATCACCTCCATCCGGTCGAGCAGCGCCGGCGGGATGTTCAGCGTGTTCGCCGTCGCGACGAACATCACGTCCGACAGGTCGTAGTCGACCTCGACGTAGTGGTCGACGAACGTATGGTTCTGCTCCGGGTCGAGCACCTCGAGCAGCGCGCTCGACGGGTCGCCGCGGAAGTCCATGCCCATCTTGTCGACCTCGTCGAGCAGGAACAGCGGGTTGCGCACGCCGGCCTTCGTGAGGTTCTGCAGGATCTTGCCCGGCATCGAGCCGATGTAGGTGCGCCGATGACCGCGGATCTCGGCCTCGTCGCGAACGCCGCCGAGCGCCATCCGGATGAACTTGCGGTTCGTCGCGCGCGCGATCGACTGGCCCAGCGAGGTCTTGCCCACGCCGGGCGGGCCGACCAGGCACAGGATCGGCGCCTTGACCTTGTCGACGCGCTGCTGCACGGCCAGGTACTCGAGGATGCGGTCCTTGACCTTCTCGAGCCCGTAGTGGTCCTCGTTCAGCACCTTCTCGGCGTTCGACAGGTCGTTGTTGACCTTGCTCTTCTTCTTCCACGGAAGATTGACGAGCACGTCGATGTAGTTGCGCACGACGGTCGCTTCGGCCGACATCGGCGACATCAGCTTGAGCTTCTTGAGCTCGGCCTCGGCCTTCTTGCGCGCCTCGGTGGGCATCCGCGCGGCCTTGATCTTCTTCTCGAGCTCCTCCATGTCGGCGCCGTCTTCGCCCTCGCCGAGCTCCTTCTGGATCGCCTTGACCTGCTCGTTCAGGTAGTACTCGCGCTGGCTCTTCTCCATCTGGCGCTTCACGCGCCCGCGGATCCGCTTCTCGACCTGCAGGATGTCGAGCTCGGTCTCGATCTGCGCCAGCAGCTTCTCGAGCCGTTCCGACACCGGCAGCGTCTCGAGGATTCCCTGCTTCTGCTCGATCTTGATCGGCAGGTGCGCAGCGATCGTGTCGGCCAGGCGCCCCGCGTCGTCGATCCCGTTCAGCGACGTCAGGATCTCGGGCGGGATCTTCTTGTTCAGCTTCACGTACTGGTCGAACTGCGCCAGGATCGCCCGGCGCAGCGCCTCGACTTCCGGGCCCTCGTCGGTCGCGTGCTCGATCGCCGCGAGCTCGCAGACGAAGTGCGCGCCGTCGTCCTCGATCTGCCTGATCTGCGCCCGCTGCGCGCCCTCGATCAGCACCTTCACCGTGCCGTCGGGCAGCTTGAGCATCTGCAGGATGTTCGACACGCAGCCGATCTCGTAGATGTCGGCCGCGACCGGATCGTCCTTGGACGCGTTCTTCTGCGCGACCAGCATGATGCTCTTGCCGACTTCCATCGCGGCTTCGAGCGCCTTGATCGACTTGGGCCGGCCCACGAACAGCGGGATGACCATGTGCGGGAACACCACCACGTCGCGCAGCGGCAGCAGCGGCAGGGATTGGGAGGAGGAGACTGGGATCAGCTCGGACATCGGGTTCCCCATTCAGGGTGTATATCCGGCCAGATGCGGCCGGGGAGGTCGATTTCAAGGATAACCGGTTTCGGCCGGCTTGCCGGCAGCGGCAGCGGTCGAAAAAGGGGTGGCGAGCCCCGCATTCGCGCGAGGCTGCGGGCGATCGGCCGGCGGCGGCCGCCCGGCGGCCGCCGCTTCCCCCTCGAACGGATGAGTCGCGGAGCGCAGCGCCCGCTTTCGTGCGTTCGGGGCTACTTCGTCGATCCGGCGACCTTCTGCGAGTCGCCGTAGATGATCAGCGGCCGCCCGTCGCCGGCGATCGCATTGTCGTCGATCACGACCTTCTGCACGTTCTGCATGCTCGGCAGCTCGAACATGATCTCGAGCAGCACCTGCTCGAGGATCGAGCGCAGCCCGCGGGCCCCGGTCTTGCGCCGCAGCGCCTTGCGGGCGATCGCCGTCAGCGCGGCCGGCCGCACCTCGAGCTCGGCGCCTTCCATGCTGAACAGCTTCTGGTACTGCTTGACCAGCGCATTCTTCGGCTCGACCAGGATCTCGACCAGCGCGTTCTCGTTGAGCTCGTCCAGCGTCGCGACCACCGGCAGCCGGCCGACCAGCTCGGGAATCAGGCCGAACTTGATCAGGTCCTCCGGCTCGACGCCGCGCAGCACTTCGCCGACCGGCCGGTCGGTGGCGCTGCGAACCTCGGCGCCGAAGCCGATGCCGCTGCGCTCGGAGCGGGCGCGGATCACCTTGTCGAGCCCGTCGAACGCGCCGCCGCAGATGAACAGGATGTTCGTCGTGTCGATCTGCACGAAGTCCTGGTTCGGGTGCTTGCGCCCGCCTTGCGGCGGCACCGACGCGATCGTGCCCTCGACCAGCTTCAGCAGCGCCTGCTGCACGCCCTCGCCCGAGACGTCGCGCGTGATCGACGGGTTGTCCGACTTGCGCGAGATCTTGTCGATCTCGTCGATGTAGACGATCCCGTTCTGCGCCTTCTCGACCTCGTAGTGGCAGTTCTGCAGCAGCTTCTGGATGATGTTCTCGACGTCCTCGCCGACGTAGCCGGCCTCGGTCAGCGTGGTCGCATCGGCGATCACGAACGGCACGTTCAGCAGCCGCGCGAGCGTCTGCGCCAGCAGCGTCTTGCCGGAGCCGGTCGGCCCGACCAGCAGGATGTTGCTCTTCGCGAGCTCGACGTCGTCCTTCTTGCCCTTGTGGCGAAGCCGCTTGTAGTGGTTGTAGACCGCCACCGACAGGATCTTCTTCGCCGGATCCTGGCCGATCACGTATTGATCGAGGATCGCGCAGATCTCGTGCGGCGTCGGCAGCCCCGACTTGACGCTGGCTTGCGTGTCAGCCTGCGTCTCGTCGCGGATGATGTCGTTGCAAAGCTCGATGCACTCGTCGCAGATGAACACCGAGGGCCCGGCAATCAGCTTGCGCACCTCATGCTGACTCTTGCCGCAGAACGAGCAATACAGCAGCTTCTCGCTCGAACCCTTCTTCTCTGACATGTCTTCCCCGTCTTGCCCTCGCGCCCGCGACCGCAGCCCGCAGCCTCAGGCCACGTGCTCCCGGCTCACCAGGATGCGATCGATGATGCCGTAGCTTACCGCATCTTCCGCCGACAGAAAGTTGTCGCGGTCGGTGTCGCGGGCGATCCGCTCGACGGGCTGGCCCGTCTTCTCGGCCAGCAGCTTGTTCAGCCGCTCGCGCAGGAACAGGATCTCGCGCGCCTGGATCTCGATGTCGGCCGCCTGTCCCTGTGTGCCTCCCGACGGCTGGTGGATCATGATCCGCGAGTTCGGCAGCGCATAACGCTTGCCCTTGGCGCCCGCGGCCAGCAGGAACGCGCCCATGCTCGCGGCCAGGCCCATGCACAGCGTCGACACCTCGGGCTTGACGAACTGCATCGTGTCGTAGACGGCGAGGCCCGCCGACACCGAGCCGCCGGGCGAATTGATGTAGAAGCTGATGTCCTTGTCGGGATTCTCCGACTCGAGGAACAGCAGCTGCGCGACCACCAGGTTCGCGCTCTGGTCCATGACCGGACCGACCAGGAAGATGACGCGTTCGCGCAACAGTCGCGAGTAGATGTCGTACGCGCGCTCGCCGCGGCCGCTCTGCTCGATGACGATCGGCACCATGCCCAGCCCCTGCGGCTCGCGCGAGCCGAGGTGGGCGTTGACCAGGTCTTCGACCAGGCTGTTGAAGGTCATTTGTCGGATCTCCTAATCGGTCACTCGGGGCCCGGCTCGCTCAGCCGGCCGCCATCAATTCATCGAATGCGATCGGCCGGTCCTGGGTCGCGCCTTTCGCCAGCACCCAGTCGACGACGTTCTGCTCGACGACCAGCGCCTCCACCTCGGCGAGCCGGTCGCGGTCGCTGAAGTACCAGCGTACGACCTCGCCCGGATTCTCGTACGATTGCGCGAATTCCTCGATCTGCTTGCGCAGCTGATCGGGCTTGGCCTGCAGCTGGTTCTGCCGAACGATCTCGGCGACGATCAACCCCAGCCGCACGCGCTTTTCGGCCTGCTCCCGGAACGCGTCCGGCGGGATCGGCACGTCCTTCACGTCCACGCCGCGCGCTTTCAGGTCCGAGCGCGCGCGCTCGGCCAGCTGCGCGGACTCGGCCTCGATCAGCGACTTGGGCAGCTCGAACTCCGCCAGCGACGGCAGCGCTTCCATCACGCCGGCGCGGGTGCGCGCGCGCAGCCGTGCAGCGACTTCGCGCTCGAGGTTCGCCCGCACTTCGTTGCGCATCCGCTGCAGGTCGCCGTCGGAAACGCCCAGCTGCTTTGCGAACTGCTCGTCGAGCTCGGGCAGCTTTGGCGCCTCGACTTTCTTCGCGCGGACCTCGAACTTCGCGGTCTTGCCGGCCAGCTCCTTCGCGCCGTAGTCGGCCGGAAACGCGACGTCGATTTCGCGCGTTTCGCCTTCGGCGATGCCGCGCAGCCCGTTCTCCAGATCCGGCAGCACGCGGCCCTCGCCCAGCACCAGCGGCATGTCGTTGGCGCTGCCGCCTTCGAACGCCTCGCCGTCGATGCGGCCGACGAAGTCGATCGTCACCCGATCGGCGTCGGCCGCCGGCCGGCCGGCCGGCTCCCATACCGTGCGCTGCTTGCGCAGGATCTCGATCGTCTTGTCGACCTCGGCGTCGCCGACCGGGCACTGGAAGCGCTCGAGCTGCAGCTGCGACACCTCCTTCAGCTGGACCTCGGGGTAGACCTCGAACACGGCCGAGAACGCGACGACGTCGTCGGCCGGCTCCTGGCTCGGCTCGATGCGCGGTTGCCCCGCGATCCGCAGCTTGTGCTCGGCCACCGCATCCGACAGCGCCTTGGACACCGCATCGCCGAGCACCTCGGCATGCACTTTCGGCCCGTACGACTGCTGAATCATCTTCAGCGGCACCTTGCCGGGCCGGAACCCGGGCATCCGCACGCTGGTCGACAGGCTGCGCAGGCGTTCCTGGACCTGCCGGTCGACGTCGGCCTTCGGCACCGACAGGTTCAGCCGTCGCTCGAGAGTACCGATCGATTCCAATTGAGTGGCCATACTTGAATTCACTGGGCTGGGAGCGTGCGCCGGGCGGCAAGGCGCGGGTTGATCAAACGACGCGGGCGGGCGGCGCGCGCGATGGTGCGGCCGAAAGGACTCGAACCTTCACGCCTCTCGGCGCCAGGACCTAAACCTGGTGCGTCTACCAATTCCGCCACGGCCGCCGAACCGGCGTATTCTAGCCGATGACGGATGTCGACCCTTTACGACATCGACGCAGTCGGCACCGATGCGGGCGGCGCATCGGCCGGCTCGCTCGACGGCGCGCGGACCCGATGCCATGCGACGTACAGCGCCGGCACGAACAGCACGGTCAGCCCGGTCGCGACGACCAGCCCGCCCATGATCGCGTAGGCCATCGGTCCCCACAGCACGTCGCGCGACAACGGCACCATCGCCAGGATCGCGGCCGCCGCGGTCAGCACGATCGGGCGAAACCGCCGCACCGCCGATTCGCGCACCGCCTCCCACGGCAGTCGCCCGTCGCGCAGGTCCTGCCGGATCTGGTCGACCAGGATCACGGTGTTGCGCATGATCATTCCGCCGAGCGCGATCGTCCCGAGCATCGCGACGAAGCCGAACGGCTTGCCGAACAGCAGCAGCGCGCCGGCGACTCCGACGATTCCGAGCGGCGCGGTCAGCAGCACCATGAACGCCAGCGAGAAGCGCTGCAATTGCACCATCAGCAGACCCACCACCAGCACCAGCGCGAGCGGCATGCCGGCGGCGATCGACGCCTGCGCGGCCAGGTTGTCCTCGTACGGGCCGCCGGCCTCGATCCGGTAGCCCGGCGGCAGCGAGGCGCGCAGCGCATCGAGCTGCGGATCGATTCGCATCGTCACGTCCGGCGCCTGAACGCCGTCGACCAGGTCGCTGCGCACCGTCAGCGTCGGCACCCGGCTGCGGCGCCAGACGATCGGCTCCTCCATCACGTCCGACAGCGTCGCGACCTGCGACAGCGGCACCGAGCGGCCGACGCCGATCTGGATCTGCAGGTTCGCGAGGTTCGACAGGCTCGCGCGCTCGGCGCTGGGGGCGCGGATCACGACGTCGATCAGCTTGTCGCGCTCGCGGAACGTCCCGAGCGTCGCGCCGGAAACCGCCCCGCCGATCGCGCGCGCCACCTGCGCGCTCGACAGCCCGATCGCGCGCGCCTTGTCCTGGTCGACCTCGATCCGGACCGCCGGGGAGCGCTCGCCCCAGTCGGCGTGCGTATCGATCGTCGCCGGATCGGCATCGATTACCGCGGCGACGCGCTCGGCGATCGACTTGAGCTCGGCGGGCTGCGGACCGCTGACGCGAAACTGCACCGGGTAGGCGACCGGCGGACCCAGCGGCGTGCGGTACACCCGCGCCCGAACCCCGGGAAACTGCTCGTCGAGCAGCGCCCGGATCCGCGCGAGCGCGCGGTCGCGGGCGGCGACGTCGCGCGCGAGCAGCACGAACTGCGCGAAGTTCGGCCGGAACAGCTGCTGATCGAGCGACAGGAAGTAACGCGGCGAGCCGTTGCCGACATAGCCGACGATCGACGTGACGTCGGGATCGTCGCGCAGGAACTGCTCGAGGCGCTTGGCCTGCGCTTCGGTCGCGCGGTAGCTCGCGCCTTCGGGCAGCCACAGCTCGACCAGCAGCTCGGCGCGGTCCGACGACGGGAAGAACTGCTTTTCGGTCGCGCCCATGCCGAGCGCGCCCAGCGCGAAGATGCCGACCGTCGCGCCGATCGTCAGCCAGCGGCGCGTCATGCACCACTCGATCGTCGCGCGCAAGCCGCGATAGAAGCGGGTATCGAACACTTCGCGGTGAGCGCCGCCCTTGTCGCGCAGCAGCCAGCTGCCGAGGAACGGCGTGGCCATCACCGCGGCGATCCACGAGATCAGCAGCGCGAGCGTGACGACGGCGAAGATCGCGAACGTGTATTCGCCGGTCGTCGATCGAGCGGTCGCGATCGGCAGGAAACCGGCGGCCGTGATCAGCGTGCCGGTCAGCATCGGAAACGCGGTGCTCGAGTACGCGAACGTCGCCGCGCGAAACCGGCCGAAGCCCTCGTCGATCTTGCGCGACATCATCTCGATCGCGATCATCGCGTCATCGACCAGCAGCCCGAGCGCGATGATCAGCGCGCCGGTCGACACCCGGTGCAGATCGATGCCGAACGCCCACATCGCCAGGAACGTGCCCGCCAGCACCAGCGGGATCGTCAGCGCGACCACGGCGCCGGCGCGCATCCCGAGGCTGACGAAGCTGACCGCCAGCACGATCGCGACCGCCTCGAGCAGCGCGCGCATGAACAACCCCACCGCGTTGCGGACGATCCGCGGCTGGTCCGACACCTTCGTGAACTCGATGCCGACCGGCAGGTCCGCGCGCAGCCGATCCATCGTGCGCTGCAGGTCCGCGCCGAGCTGCAGCACGTCGCCGTCGGGCGTCATCGCCACTGCGAGACCGATCGCCGGCCGGCCGCCGAAGCGCATCGTGTACACCGGCGGATCCTGGTAGCCGCGCGACACCTGCGCGATGTCGCCGAGCCGCAGCGTCGAGCCGCCGATCGCCAGCCGCAGTTCCTGGACCTCGCGCACGGTGTCGAACTGCCCGGTCACCCGCAGCGGCACCGCGCGGGTGGCGCCCTGCACCGTGCCCGCCGGCGCGATCACGTTCTGCGCCTGCAGCTGCTCGGCGATCCGCGACGGGTCGAGCCCCAGCTTCGCGAGCGCATTCGGCGACACCTCGAGGTAGATCCGCTCGTCCTGCGTGCCGACCAGCTCGATCTTGGCGACGTTCGGCAGCCGCAGCAGCTCCTGCCGCACGTCCTCGACCGCGTCGCGCAGCTCGGCCATCGTGAACCCGTCGGCCGTGAATGCGTAGATCGTGCCGAACACGTCGCCGAACTCGTCGTTGAAGAACGGCCCGTGGATCTCCGGCGGCAGCTGCGCGCGGATGTCGCCGACCTTCTTGCGCACCTGGTACCAGATCTGCGCAACCTGCGCGCGCGGCGCATGGTCCTGCAGCTCGAGCACGATCAGCGATTCGCCCGGGCGCGAATAGCTGCGGGTCCACTTGAAGTACGGCACTTCCTGAAGCTTCTTCTCGATCCGGTCGGTGACCTGGCGATCGACCTGCTCGGTGGTCGCGCCGGGCCAGATCGTGCGGATCACCATCCCGCGGAACGTGAAGTCCGGATCCTCGCGCTGCCCGAGCTGCAGATACGACCAGGCGCCGGCGAAAGCGACCACCAGCAGCACGAACAGCGTCAGCTGCGGACGGCGGATCGCCGCCGCCGACAGGTTCCAGGCCGGTCCCGGATCGCTCACTGCGCCGGCTCCAGCAACCGCACCTTCTGGCCCGGGTTCAGCAGGTTCGCGCCGGCTGTCACGATGCGGTCGCCGGGCCGGATACCCGCCACGACCCGCACCGCGTCGTCGAGCAGGCCCGCGGTCGTGACCTCGACCGCCGAAACCGTCCGCGTGTCCGGATCGACGACCCAGACCTGCGGCGGCCCGTTCTTCGAATGCAGCGCAGAGATCGGCAGCAGCACGGCCGGCTGCTCCGGACGCAGCGCCTTCGCGACTGCCGTCATCCCGAGCTCGATGCCGCCGGCGGGACCCTCGAGCGTCAGCCGCGCGGCGAACGTCCGCGACCCCGGGTCCGACAGCGGCGCGATCTCGCGCACTCGCGCGCGCAGCTCGCGCCGGACCGCCGGCACCCAGACCGTCCACTGCGCGATGTCCCGGACCGTCGCGAGCTCGCGCTCGGGCACCTGAATCGCGACCTCGAGCGACCCGGCCTGCGCGACCCGGACCACCGACTGGCCTTGCGAGACGACCTGACCGACCTCGGCGTCGACGGCGGTCACCACGCCGGCGGCGTCTGCGCGCAGTACCTGGAAATCGATCGTGTTCAGCGCCTGCCGCAGCTGCGCGTCGGCCGCGGCCAGTCGCGCCCGCGCGGCGTCGAACGCGGCCTGCTGCCGGTCGAGCGCCGCCTGACTGATGTAGCTGCGCACGCGCAGATCCCTTAAC
>DATLGW010000181.1:0-5546 GCA_035540315.1 Burkholderiaceae bacterium
AGCCGGTTGCGCTGGCGGGTTCGTTCGTCGGATCGATCGGCGACCTGCGCGAGCTGGTCGAGCTCGCGCAGCGGGTCGAGCTGCCGGCGATTCCGCTCGATCCGCGGCCGCTGGCGGCCGTGAACCAGGCGCTCGACGACCTGGCGCAGGGCCGCGTGGTCGGTCGACTGGTCCTGCAGCCGTGACGCACTCCGGTACCTTGCAGCGGTGGATCGCGGCAGGGGACTTGACAGCCGAACGGCCGGGACACAGGCTGCGGATCGCTGGCCCCACTGGAGAGACGCAATGAAGGCTACCGACAAGACGATGGAGCAGGCCGCTGCCGCACTGAAGTCGCAAAGCGAGCTGTCGATGGAGCTGCTGTCCGCCGTGGCGGACAACATGAAGCGGATGGTCGACCTGAACGTCAAGCTGGCGCAGATGGCGGTGCGGCTGGGCCTGGACGGCTACGCCGACGCGAGCGAGCGCGGCCGGGCGGCGCCGCCCGATCCGACCAAGGCGATGCGTCAATTCGGCGAGATGTACTCGGAGGTATCGAAAGCGATGATGGACATGACTGCCAAGACCCAGGCGGCCATGGCCAAGGCGACCACGGCGTTTCCCGCTGGCGACGCGAACCGGATGATGTCGGAATGGCAAGCGGCAATGACGAAGGCGGCCGGCGACATGATGAAATATGCGTCGGCCGGCGCCGCATCGGCCGGCGCGGCCGCGCAGGGCGCCGCAGACAAGGCGAAGACCGGCGCTTCGCGCCGCTGACGGGAGTACGGAACATGTCGAGCACACGCGGGCGCGTCGCCCGTTTCCTTGCGATCCTCGCGGCCGGTGCGGCCGCGTCGTTCGGCAGCGGGTTCGCTGCCGCTGCCGACGACTACCCGTCGCGGCCGGTGACGATGATCGTGCCGTTCCCGCCCGGCGGCGTCGCCGACCTGGTCGGTCGTCCGGTCGCCGCCGCGCTCGAGAAGCAACTCGGCCAGACCGTGGTGGTCGAGAACCGCGCCGGCGCGGGCGGCGGCGTCGGCATGTCGGCGGTCGCCAAGGCAAGGCCCGACGGCTATACGCTGCTGATGGCGCTGTCGTCGATCTCGATCATTCCGGAAGCCGATCGCGTGCTCGGTCGCCCGCCGATGTATCAGCTGTCGAGCTTCGTGCCGATCGCGCGCTTCACTGCCGACCCGGTCGTGCTTGCGGTGCGCGCCGATGCGCCGTGGAACAGCGTCGCCGACTTCCTCGCCGATGCGCGCAAGCGCCCGGGTGCGATTCCGTACGGCTCGTCGGGCAACTACGGCACGATGCACGTGCCGATGGAAATGTTCGCGGGCAAAGCCGGCGTGAAGCTGCTGCACGTGCCCTACGGCGGCGCCGGTCCGGCCATCGTCGGCCTGCTCAGCGGCCAGGTCGATGCGCTGGCAACGGGTCCGGCCAGCGTGATGGCGCACATCAAGGCGGGCAAGGTCAAGGTGCTCGGCAGCTGGGGCGGATCCCGTCTGCAGTCGCTGCCCGACGTTCCGACGATGAAGGAGCTGGGCTTCGACGTGGAGTTCACGCAGTGGGCGGGGCTGTTCGCGCCGGCCGGCACGCCTGAGCCGATCATCGCGAAGCTGCGCGCCGCATCGAAGGCGATTCTGGCCGACGAGCAGATGCAGCAGCGTTTCGCGACGATGCAGCTGCCGCTTCAGCACCTCGATGCGCCGGAATTCAAGCGGTTCTGGGACCGCGAATCCGAGGTGATGTCCGACGTCGTCAAGCGGATCGGCCGGATCGACTGAAGCGCGCGTCGGCGCAGCGGCCGCACCGGCCGACGGGGAATCGGCGACTGCCGGGCCCAGGCGCGCGATCATCCGGTGCAGGACACCGGAGGTTCGATATGAAGGAAAACGTCGGAACCGCGGATCGCGCGCTGCGCTTCGTGGTCGGGCCGGCACTGATGCTGGCGGGCTATCAGGCTTTCGGAGGCCGAAGCGGCCATGCGGGCGGACTGGCTGCGATCGTCGCCGGCGCGCTCGTGATCGAGTCTGCGATCACGCGCGTGTGCCCGCTCAACGCCGCATTGGGGATCGACACGCGCGAGCGCGACGACATTGGCGACGGCAGCGCCCAGGCGGACGAGGCCGCGCTGCGCGTCGAGGAAGCGGCCGTGCGCAGTGCGGACGCAATGATGTAGAGAGCCGGCAGCGGCGCTTGGCGGCGCACCGCTGCCGGCGCCTCGCGCGCGTCAGATCCGCTCGAACACCGCGGCGATTCCCTGGCCGCCGCCGATGCACATCGTCACCAGCGCGTAGCGGCCGCCGATGCGCTGCAGCTCGTACAGCGCCTTCACCGTGATCAGCGTCCCGGTCGCGCCGATCGGGTGTCCGAGCGAGATGCCGCTGCCGTTGGGGTTGACCTTCTTCGGATCCAGGCCGAGCTCGCGCGTGACCGCGCACGCCTGCGCGGCAAACGCCTCGTTCGACTCGATCACGTCGAGCTTGCTGGTGTCGATGCCGGCGCGCTCGAGGGCCTTGCGCGACGCCGGGACCGGACCGATGCCCATGTACTTCGGGTCCACGCCCGCATGACCGTACGACACCAATCGCGCCAGCGGCTTGCAGCCGGCGCGTTCGGCCGCGCTGCGCTCCATCAGCACGACTGCGGCCGCAGCGTCGTTGATCCCCGACGCATTGCCGGCGGTGACGGTGCCGTTCTCCTTCTGGAACACCGCCTTGAGCTTGGCCATGTCCTCCATCTTCGCGTCGTGCCGCACGTGCTCGTCGGTGTCGAACACGATCGGACCCTTCTTCGACTTGAGCTCGACCGGCAGGATCTGGTCCTTGAAGTAGCCGTTGCGGATCGCGTTCGACGCGCGGCGATGGCTCTCGAGCGCGAGCTCGTCCTGGTCGGAGCGCGAGATGCCGTATTTCGCCGCGACGTTCTCGGCGGTCACGCCCATGTGGATCGTGTGGAACGGGTCGTGCAGCGCACCGACCATCATGTCGAGCATCTTCGCATCGCCCATCCGGGCGCCCCAGCGCGACGTCGGCGCGACATAGGGGCCGCGGCTCATCGACTCGGCGCCGCCGCCGATCGCGACCTCGGCATCGCCGAGCATCACCGTCTGCGCCGCCGACACGATCGCCTGCAGTCCGCTGCCGCACAGCCGGTTCAGCGTCAGCGCCGGCACGTGCTCGGGCAGCCCGCCCTCGATCGTCGCTACCCGCGCCAGGTACATGTCGCGCGGCTCGGTGTTGATCACGTGGCCGAACACGACGTGGCCGACCTGCTCGGGCTGGATGCCGGCTCGACGGACCGACTCGCGTACGACTGCGGCAGCCAGCTGCGTCGGCGGGACGTCCTTCAGGCTGCCCCCGAACGTGCCGACGGCGGTTCGGACTCCGGCGACTACGACGACTTCGCGCATGGCTTTCTCCCATCAGACGGTGCGTAAACCGTAGTATGAGGGTTTCCCGATCCGGAACGCGATCGCCCGCCGCGGAGGCATTGCGGTTCCGGAGCCCGCTGGCGGGCACACCGATTGCCTTTGGGGGTTGGATGCGGCTGACGCAAGCGAGCGCCGGCGACGTGGCCGTGCGCACCGGAATCTTCACGCTGCTGTGGCTGGCGATCTCGGGCGGCTCTGCGGGCTCATGGCCGGTGGGGGCGGTGTCGATCGCGGCGGCCGTGCTGGTCAGCCTGCGGCTGCGGCCGGCCCGCCGAATCGCGATCCGGCCGCTGGCGGCGCTGCGCTTCTCCGGATTCTTCCTGGCGCAGTCGCTGCGCGGCGGCGTCGACGTCGCGCTGCGGGCGCTCGCGCCGCGAATGCCGATCGCCCCCGACTTCATCGAGTATCGGATGACGCTGCCGGCGGGCCCGGAGCAGGTGTTCGCGGTGGACGTGATCAGCCTGATGCCCGGCACGCTCAGCGTCGAGATCCAAGGCAACGTGCTGCGCGTTCACGTGATCGATCGGCGCGCACCGATCGCCGCTGCATTGCAACGCGTCGAGCGGCGCGTGGCCGCATTGTTCGGCTTGCCGGAGCCGGCGACGCAGACGGCAGGCTGATCGTCTGCCGTTACGGTGCGGCCGCGCCGGCCGCGGTGCACGGCGCTGATTCGACGCTTCTTGGAGCGGAACGAGCGATGAACGTGTTGTATCTGCTGCTGGCGGCGTTCCTGATGCTGACGATCGCAGCCGGGTTGATCCGGATCGCGCTCGGGCCCACCGCCGCCGATCGGATGCTGGCTGCGCAGGTGCTGTCGACGGCGGGCGTTGCGACGCTGCTGCTGCTGGCGCAAGTGCAGCGCGAGCCGGCGCTGCGCGACGCGGCGCTGGTGTTCGCGCTGCTGGCGGCGATCGCGACGATCGCGTTCGTGCGGCGGGTGAAGATCGTCACGTCGCGGGAGCGCGAATGACGCTGCTGGTGGACGCGCTGACGGTCGCGCTGCTGCTGGCAGCCGCGTTCTTCTTTGCCGCCGGCACCGTGGGCCTGCTGCGGTTCCCGGACGTCTACAACCGGCTGCATGCGGTGACCAAAGTCGACAACCTCGGGCTGGGCTTCGTTGCGGTTGCGATGATGCTGCAGGCCGAGTCGTGGGCGGCGATCGCGAAGTTGGCGCTGATCTGGCTGCTGGCGCTGTTGGCCGCCGCGACCGCGGGCTACCTGGTCGCGAACAGCGCGCGGCGGATCGGCGTGGCCGGGGTGACGGCGCGCCCGGCAGCCGGAGACGAGCAGTGATCGACGTCGGCGCGCTGCTCGACGTGGTCGTCGTCGCGACGTTGTTGTGGGTCGCATGGCGCGCGACGTCCGAACCGGCGCTGTTCACCGCAGCGGCATTCTTCATCGTCTTCGGGCTCGTGATGGCGCTGGCGTGGGTGCGCCTGGCGGCGCCGGACATTGCGATCGCCGAGGCGGCGATCGGCGCGGGATTGACGGGCGCTCTGGTGCTCGACGCGGTTGCGCACGTCGGAGGCGCCCCGGGCGTCGATGCCCCTGAACGCGACCGCGCCGACACGGACCGGCCGGGCGACGCCGGCGGGTGAACCGATGCGCGCGCTGGCCGCCGCCCTCGGCATCACGCTCGGCGTCTGGCTCGCCGGTCTCGTCGCGTTCGCGGTGCCGGTCCCCGAGCCGCAACTGCCCGCGCAGGTCGGCGAACGAATCGCCGACAGCGGCGTTGCGCATCCGATCACGGCCGTGCTGCTGAACTTCCGCAGCTACGACACGCTGCTCGAGGTCGCGGTGCTGCTGGCGGCGCTGGTGGCGATGCTGGCAGCGCCGCCGTCCGATCGTGCGGCGCTGTCGTCCCGGGCGCTGCGAACCGAACGCGTGCTGCTGTCGTTCGCGCGGGTGCTGGCGCCGCTGACCGTGCTGGTGTCGGGCTACCTGCTTTGGGCGGGCTCGTACCAGCCCGGCGGCGCGTTCCAGGCGGGCGCGGTGCTGGCTGCCGGCGGCGTGCTGTTGCGGCTGTCGGGCCGCCTGCCGGCGTTGCCGCTGCACGCCGCGTGGCTGCGCTGGCTGCTGGCGGCGGGGCTCGCGGTGTTCGTCGCCGTTGCGCTTGCGGGGCTGGCGA
>DATLGW010000182.1:0-2388 GCA_035540315.1 Burkholderiaceae bacterium
ACGTACGTCGGCAAGGATCCGCAGCCCCTCGTCGACTCCCGGCCCGCGAAACGACCCGCCCGCGCTGCGGTTCGCCTTGTCGAACGAGGACTTGTAGATGAACGGGATTCCGAGCTCGGCCGCGAGCTCCTTCAGCTGCCCCGCGGTATCGAACGCGAGCTGGCGCGACTCGATCACGCACGGGCCGGCGATCAGGAACAGCGGCCGGTCCAGCCCGACTTCGAAGCCGCACAGCTTCATGCGGGCCTCCGCCGCCGCATCGTGAGCGCGAGCTGCACGCGCTACGCTGCCTTCAAAGCGCGCCGCCGCTCCGACTGCGCGATCGCGGCCTGCACGTAGCGGCGAAACAGCGGATGGCCGGCGCGCGGCGTCGACGTGAATTCCGGATGGAACTGCACGCCGATGAAGAACGGATGCGAATTGCGGCCGGAAGTCGGCAGCTCGGCGATCTCGGTCAGCATCTCGGCCGGCGTGCGCGCCGAGATCCGCAGCCCCGCCTGCTCGAGCTGCGGAACGTAGCGATTGTTGACCTCGTACCGGTGCCGATGCCGCTCGTTGACCGAGTCGCCGTAGATCGACGCGGCCAGCGTGCCCGACTCGACCGGGCAGCGCTGCGCGCCCAGCCGCATCGTGCCGCCCAGGTCGGAGCCGGCGTCGCGACGCTCGATCCGACCTTCGCGGTCCATCCACTCGGTGATCAGCCCGACCACCGGATGCGGCGTATCGGGCTCGAATTCGGTGCTGTTCGCATCCGCCAGCCCGGCGACGTGGCGCGCGAATTCGATGACCGCCAGCTGCATTCCGAGGCAGATGCCGAGGTACGGAATCCCGCGTTCGCGCGCGAAGCGGATTGCGCGGATCTTGCCTTCGACGCCGCGTTTGCCGAAGCCGCCCGGAACCAGGATCGCGTCGAACTCGGCGAGGCAGTCGGTGCCGTCGCGCTCGATCTGTTCGGAGTCGAGGTATTCGATCTGCACCCGGCTCTCGGTGTGGATGCCGGCGTGCGTCAGCGCCTCGCTCAGCGACTTGTACGACTCGGTCAGATCGACGTACTTGCCCACCATCGCGATCCGCACCTCGTGCTTCGGATGCTGCAGCCGCTCGACCAGGCGGTCCCACACCGACAGATCGGCCGGCCGGGCGTCGATCCGCAGCGCGCCGACCAGCAGGTCGTCGACCTGCTGCTCGTGCAGCATCCGCGGGATCTTGTAGATCGAATCGGCATCCCACACCGAGATCACCGAGTCGAGCGGGATGTTCGAGAACAGCGAAATCTTCGCGCGCTCGTCCTCCGGGATCCGGCGGTCCGCGCGGCACAGCAGGATGTCGGCCTGGATCCCGATCTCGCGCAGCTTCTGCACCGAGTGCTGCGTCGGCTTGGTCTTCAGCTCTCCGGCCGATGCGATGAACGGCACCAGCGTCAGGTGCACGAAGCAATAGTGGCCGCGGCCCAGCCGCAGGCTCATCTGCCGCACCGCCTCGAGGAACGGCAGCGACTCGATGTCGCCGACGGTGCCGCCGATCTCGACGATCGCGACCTCGGCGGCGTCCGGAGTGCCCACGCCGGCGCCGCGCTCGATGAACGCCTGGATCTCGTTCGTTATGTGCGGGATCACTTGAACGGTGCGGCCGAGGTATTCGCCGCGGCGCTCCTTGCGGATCACCGAGTCGTAGATCTGCCCGGTCGTGAAGTTGTTGTACCGGTGCATCGTCGCCGACGCGAAGCGCTCGTAGTGACCGAGGTCCAGGTCGGTCTCGGCACCGTCCTCGGTGACGAACACCTCGCCGTGCTGGAAAGGGCTCATCGTGCCGGGATCGACGTTGATGTACGGATCCAGCTTCAGCAGGGTGACTCGAATGCCGCGCGACTCGAGCAGCGCGGCCATCGACGCGGAGGCGATTCCTTTCCCAAGGGAGGAAACCACTCCGCCGGTGACGAAGACGAATTTGGTCATTGACGGCAACCGGAAAAACGAATTATACCGCCCGCCACGGACGCACGAGCGCGTCGCGCATCGGCTGCGGCAGCGTGACCGACTTCTGCTGGGCGAAATCGACCCAGACGACCTTCGCCGCGCCCTCCGCATGCAGCACATCCGGCAGGTCGGTTCGGAACATCTCGACGTAGGTCTGAAAGCTCGAGCGGCCGAGCTCGCCGACGAAGTGTCGCGCCAGCACCGTGCCCGGATACTCGAACTGTCGGATGAACGTGCACGACGCGTTGACGATCACCGGCCCCTGCCCGCGAGGATCGGGTCCGAAGCCGAGCGACTCGAACCAGCTGATCCGCGTCTGCTCGAAGTAGCGGAAGTAGACGGTGTTGTTCACATGGCCCATCGCGTCCATGTCGCCCCACCGGATCGGGATCTGCAGTTCGTAGACCAGGAT
>DATLGW010000183.1:0-3353 GCA_035540315.1 Burkholderiaceae bacterium
GAGCAGCGCACGGCCGAGCTGCCGGTGCCGCGCCGGCGCGCGCCGGCGCGGCACCGGCAGCTCGGCCGTGCGCTGCTCGCGGTGCGCGACGCAATCGGCGGCCACCGGGCAGA
Source organism: Burkholderiaceae bacterium (assembly GCA_035540315.1). Taxonomy (GTDB): domain Bacteria; phylum Pseudomonadota; class Gammaproteobacteria; order Burkholderiales; family Burkholderiaceae_E; genus DATLGW01. The sequence continues at coordinate 114 of DATLGW010000183.1, forward strand.
CGTCGCAGCGCGGCGCAGCGCGCAGGCACACGGTCGCCCCCAGGTCCATCAACGCCTGCGTGTACACGTCCACGTCGCGCTCGGGCAACTCGCGCTCGGCCAGCCGCCACAGCGCGCGCTCGAGCGCTGCACTGCCCGCGACGCCTTCGACGCCGAAATGGCGGCACAGCACGCGCCGCACGTTGCCGTCGAGGATCGCGGCCCGCTCGCCATAGGCGAACGCGGCAATTGCCGCGGCGGTCGATCGGCCCACGCCCGGCAGCTGCGCCAGCTGCGCCGCCGAGCCGGGCCAGCAGCCGCCATGCCGCTCGACGAGCACGCGCGCGCACGCATGCAGGTTGCGGGCGCGCGCGTAGTAGCCGAGCCCGCTCCAGCAAGCCAGCACGTGCTCGAGCGGCGCCGCAGCAAGTGCCGCGAGATCGGGGAAACGCGCGGTGAAGCGCCGGTAGTACGGCGCGACCGTGGCAACCTGGGTCTGCTGCAGCATGATCTCCGAGACCCAGATCCGATAGGGATCGCGGCTGCCCTGCCAGGGCAGATCGTGGCGGCCTGCCTGGCGCTGCCAGCGGATCAGCCGCTCGGCCAGCCCCATCAGGCGACGCGCCGCAGCAGGCGCGCGGGCGGCAGCGGCGAAGGTCCCGCCATGCGGACCTCGTTCAGGCGGCCAGCAGGTCGGCCGCCTGGCTGCGTCCGTCGAGCACGCCGTTGATTCGCGCCGCCAATGCGGCGAGCGCATCGAGCTGCTGGTCGATCAGCGCACGCGCTTCCTCGAGCTCGGCAATCCGCGAGTCGAGATCCTCGCTGGCATCGATGATCCGCTGCACCGAGTCGAGCCGCCGCCGCAGCTGCGCCTGGTGCTCGCGCACCTGGCCCTCGATCGGCGACATCAATGCCCGCAGCCAACCGTCGGCGTCGCGATTCGCCGCGTCGTAGACGCTCTTCAATCGCACGCCGACCGACTCGAAGAACCGCCTCATCAGCGCCCACTGCTCGGTCGTCACCAGGCTCAGCGCGCCGAAGTGGCGCCGCTGCAGCGCCTCGATCCGCGCCAGCTCGGCTTCGTAGCGGCGCATCGAGAACACCAGCGGCGCGCCCAGCGCAAGCCCGTGCTCGCGGTGAAACGTCTGGTACATCGCGGTCATCATCGTCATCACTTCGCTGACGAGCTTGCCGGCCTCGGCGAAATCGCGCTGCGCCGCAGCGATCAGCGCCTCCATCGCCTCGCGCAGCCCCAGCGACGTCTTGCTCGCCGCCATCGCCTGGCGCGCGTCGCGCACGTGGCGCTTAAGGTTGTCGATGCCGATCTGCGCGAACAGCGCGTTCGAGTGCCGCGTGAACACGCTGCGCATCGCCTGCAGCCGCCGCAACGTCTGCTCGAACTCGGTGCGCTCGTTGCGAATGCGCCGCGCCATCTGGTCGACGACCGTGCGGTTCTTGCCGCGCAGGCCGCCGAGCTCGAGCACCTGCTCGACCAGGTTGCGCCGGCGCGCAGTCAGCACGCCCTGCGTGAGCGCATAAGCCTCTTCGAATTCCTGGCGGACCTGATCGCCGACGATCGCCTGCCGCTGCGGCACGATCTCCTCGGACAGCGCGCGCTCGAGCGCGGGCAGCCGGCTGCGCTCGAGCAGCGCCGCATCCTCGTGGATCTTCGCGACCAGGCCTTTCTGTGCCGATACCGGGAACACCCGCTCGACGGGCAGCTCGAGCGTCTGCGCGACCGATTGCACCTGCCGCGCGATTTCCTGCTCGATCTGCTCGTCCGACTTCAGCTCGTCCCACAACCCGTCGATCTTGTTCAGCACGACGAAGCGGCCCAAGCCGTGCGATGGACTGACGTGATCGCGCCAGACGTCGATGTCGCTGCGCGTGACGCCGGCATCGGCCGCGAGCACGAACAGCACCGCGTGCGCGCCGGGGATCAGGTTCAGCGTGAGCTCGGGCTCGGCGCCCAGCGCGTTCAGGCCGGGCGTGTCGATCAGCACCAGCCCGAGCTTGAGCAATGGATGCGGCAGATTGACGATCGCATGCCGCCAGCACGACACCTCGACCATGTCGTCGCCGTCGCGCCCGCCGACGCAACCGGGGTCCGACTCGTCGTACATCCCCATCAGGATCGCTTCCTCGATCGGCACCCGGCGCGTCTCGCGCACGCATTCGAACGCGAGCTTCAGCGATACCGCGTTGTCGGGTTCGATCGGGATCTGGCGCCACTCGCCCGGCTGCTGGCGAAGCTCGGCGAGCGACACGTCGCGCAGACGGGTCTCGATCGGCAGCATCCGGATGCCCACCGGTTGCGCCGGATCCCACGACAGCTCGGTGGGACACATCGTCGTGCGGCCCGCCGACGACGGCACGATCCGCTGGCCGTATTGGGCGAAGAAGATCGCGTTGATCAGCTCGGACTTGCCGCGCGAGAACTCGGCGACGAACGCGATGCTCAGCCGATCGTCGCGCAACCGCTCGCGGATGCGCGCGAGCCGCGCCTGCAGCGAAGGGTCCGACAGCTCGGCCTCGTCGAGCCAGTGACCATAGTCCGCCACCGCCTCGGCCAGCTGCGAGCGCCAGGAGCCGTACGCCTCGATCCTCTGGTTCAGGGCAGACATAGGACGCGAATCGTTTCGAGGATGCAGACGATCCCCGCGGACCGCAGCGTACCATACGCGTTCGCGCGTTCTAAGCCTGCGCGCTTCGCGCGTACGCACGGCCTGCAATGCGTCGCCTCGCCGCGACGGTCGGCGACGCCGCATCGGCGCTGCGAGCGGCCCGATGAACGGTTGGCGCGAGCCGCGCGAATGCATCGCTGCTCAGCGCTGGCAGCTCGTACAGTAATAGGTCGCGCGCTGCTGCTGGCGGATCATCCGCACCCGGTTGCCGCAGACGCGGCACGGCGCACCGTCGCGCCCATAAACGAAGCACTCGAGCTGGAAATGGCCCGATTCGCCACTGGCCGACACGAAGTCGCGCAGTGTGCTGCCGCCGGCGCCGATTGCCGAGGTCAGCGTCGCGCGGATCGCGTCGACCAGCCGTGCGCAGCGCTCGCGGCCGAGCCGATACGCCGGCGTCGTCGGCCGGATTGCAGCGCGAAACAGGCTCTCGGACGCGTAGATGTTGCCCACGCCCACGACGATCTGGCCCGAGAGCAGCACCTGCTTGATCGATGCGCGCCGGCCGCGCGTCGCGCGGTGCAGCAGCGCTGCGTCGAACTGCTGCGAGAACGGCTCGACGCCCAGGGAGCGCAGC
>DATLGW010000184.1:0-6086 GCA_035540315.1 Burkholderiaceae bacterium
ACTCAGGCACCGGCCAGCCGCCGGAGCGGCGGCCGCGTTCGCGGCGCCGCATCGGGCTGACGGCGATCGCGCTGGCAGTGATTCTCGGCGGCCTCGCCTGGGGCGGCTGGTGGCTGCTCGAGGGACGCAACTACGTGACCACGCAGAACGCGTACGTGCAAGGCGACGTGCTGCAGGTCACGCCGCAGGTCAGCGGCACGGTGGTGGCGATCCACGCCGAGGAAACCGACCGCGTCGAGCTCGGGCAGCGGCTGATCACGCTCGATGCCACCGATGCGCGCACTTCGCTCGACCAGGCGAAGGCGCGACTCGGGCAGGCGGTGCGCGAGATCCGCTCGGTGTACGCGAACGACGCGGTGCTCAAGGCGACGATCGCGATGCGCGAGACCGACATCGCCCGCGCGAAGGCCGAGCTCGCGCGCGTCGCCGACGATGCGGCGCGGCGCGAGCGCCTGCAGTCGTCGGGCGCGATCAGCCGCGAGGAATTGCTGCATGCGCAGGCTGCGCTCGCGTCGGCGCGCAGCGCGCTCGCGGCGGCGCAGGCGGCCGCCGATGCCGCGCGCAAGCAGCTGGTTGCGAATCAGGCGCAGACGGCCGGATTGCGGATCGACGAGCATCCGAGCGTCGCGAGCGCGGCGAGCCAGCTGCGCGAGGCGTGGCTGGCGCTGCAGCGCGCCGAGGTGCGCGCGCCGTTGTCGGGCCACGTCGCACGCCGCAGCGTTCAGGTCGGCCAACGGGTGCAGGCGGGCGCGCCGCTGATGTCGATCGTGCCGCTGGAGCGGGTCTGGGTCGAGGCGAACTTCAAGGAAAGCCAGCTGCGCGACCTGAGGATCGGCCAGCCGGTGCGGCTGACGGCGGATCTGTACGGGCGCTCGGTCGAGTTCGACGGCACCGTGGTCGGGCTGGGCGTCGGAACCGGCGCGGCGTTCGCGCTGCTGCCGCCGCAGAACGCGACCGGCAACTGGATCAAGATCGTGCAACGGGTGCCGGTGCGCATAACGCTCGATCCGGCGCAGCTCGAACGGCACCCGCTTCGCGTGGGTCTGTCGATGCAGGCGCGAGTCGACGTCCGCGACCGCGACGGGCCCACGCTCGCGCAGGCGCCGCGGCGCGGGGCGCTGGTGCAGACGCCGGTGTTCGATTCGCTGGACGCCGGTGCCGACGAGGCGGTCCGGCAGGTGATCGAGTCCCACTTGGGGCGCGACGTCGCGCCGACCGTCACGGCGGCGGCGAGGTGACGCAGGTCGCGCGACCGAGGCTGCCGCCGCTGCGCGGCGGCGCGCTGGCCGCCGGAACGCTGGCGGTGTCGCTGGCGACGTTCATGAACCTGCTCGACTCGTCGATCGCGAACGTGTCGGTGCCCGCGATCGCCGGCGATCTCGCGGTGAGCCCCAGCCAGGGCACCTGGGTGATCACCAGCTTCGCCGCCGCCAACGCGATCGCGCTGCCGCTGACGGGCGCGCTGGCACAGCGCCTCGGCGAGGTGCGCCTGTTCGTCTGGTCGGTGCTGTTGTTCACCGGCGCATCGCTGCTGTGCGCGTTGTCCCCGACGGTGGAGTTCCTGATCGGCTCGCGGATCCTGCAGGGCCTGGTGGCGGGGCCGATGATCCCGCTGTCGCAAACGCTGTTGCTGGCCAGCTATCCGCGCGAACGCGCGGGCACCGCGCTGGCGTTCTGGTCGATGACCGTGCTGCTGGGGCCGGTGGCGGGGCCGCTGCTGGGCGGCTGGATCACCGACAACGTGTCGTGGCGCTGGATCTTCTACATCAACCTGCCGGTCGGGCTGCTCGCCGCCGCGGTGATCTGGATGCTGTACCGAGACCGCGACACGCCGACGCGGCGGGTGCCGATCGATGCAGTCGGGCTGGCGCTGCTCGTGGTCTGGGTGGCGGCGCTGCAGATCCTGCTCGATCTCGGACACGAGCACGACTGGTTCGGCTCGTCGCTGATCGTCGCGCTCGCCATCGTCGCAGCGGTCGGATTCGCCGCGTTCCTGGTCTGGGAGCTGACGGCCGATCATCCGGTCATCGATCTGTCGCTGTTCGCGCACCGCAATTTCACGGTCGGCACGCTGTCGATGGCGGCGGCTTACGGCCTGTTCTTCGGCAACGTCGTGCTGCTCCCGTTGTGGCTGCAGCAGCACATGGGTTATACCGCGTTGCTCGCGGGCCTGGCGTTGGCGCCGGTCGGGCTGCTTGCGATGGCGCTGTCGCCGCTGGTGGGCCGCAGCCTGAACCGCATCGATGCGCGCGCGATGGTGATGGCGTCGTTCGCGATCTTCGCGCTGGTGCTGTGGCTGCGCTCGGGCTTCAACGTGCAGGCCGACCTGCAGACGATCCTGTTGCCGACGATCGTGCAGGGGGCCGGCAACGCGCTGTTCTTCGTGCCGCTGGTCGCGATCACGCTGTCGGGGCTGCCGCAGCACCGGTTCGCCGCCGCGGCCGGGCTCAGCAACTTCCTGCGGATCCTGGCCGGCGCGTTCGGCACGTCGATCCTGACGACCGGATGGGAGAGCCGCGCGGTGCTGCACCACGCGCGGCTCGCCGAGGCGGTGACGGCGACCGGCGAGGCCGGCCAGGCAATCGGCGTGTTGCGCGACGCCGGACTGACCGAGCTGCAGAGCGTGGCGACGATCGCGCGGATGGTCGAGCAGCAGGCCTACATGCTGTCGGCGAACGACATGTTCTTCATGTCGGCGCTGCTGTACATCGCGCTGATCGTCACCGTCGCGTTCGCCCGCCGCGTCACTCCGGCTTGATGCCGGCGCGCTCGATGATCGGCCGCCACAGCTGCATGTCCTTCTGGATCCGCTGCGCGAACGCGTCCTTGGTCTGCCCGATCTGAGGCGCCACGCCGACCTCGTCGAGCCGCGCCTGGAAATCGGGCGACTGCAGGATCTTCGTCACCTCGGCGGCGAGCCGATCTACGATCGGCTGCGGCGTGCCGGCCGGACCGAGCAATCCGTTCCACGTCTCGACCCAGTGGCCCGGGAACGTCTGCGCGATCGCCGGCACGCCGGGCAGCTGCTTGATCGGCTGCTCGCTCGATACGCCGAGGAAGCGCACGCGGCCGCTCTTCGCATGCGGCATGATCTCGGAGATGTTCGCCGAGTACATGTCGGTCTGGCCCGCGATCATGTCGGTCAGCGCGGGACCGCCGCCCTTGTACGGCACCATCGTCGCTTCGATGCCGGCACGGTGCAGGAACACGCTGGCCGACAGATGCGACAGCGAACCGACGCCCGCATGCCCGACCGTCAGCTTGCCCGGGTTCGCGCGGCCGAACTTGATCAGGTCGTCGAGCGTCTGGAACTTCGAGTTGGCGCCGACGGTGATCACCAGCGGATTGCCGCCGATGTTCGCGATCGGCACGAAGTCCTTCACCGGATCGTATTTGATCTTGTACAGGTACGGCGCGATCGAGATCTGCGTGATCGTGCCCCAGAACAGCGTGTAGCCGTCGGCCGGCTGGCGCGTCATGTAATCGGCCGCGACGATGCCGCCGGCACCGGCGCGATTCTCGACGATGAACTGCTGGCCGAACGCCTTGCTCAGCCGCTCGGCCGTCAGACGTGCGAGGAAGTCCGAGTTGCCCCCGGGCGCATACGGCACGACGATCGTCACCGGCTTGGTCGGCCAGTCGCTCGCCTGCGCGTTCGCTGCGGTCGTCGCGCCGACGACGGACGCCAGCGCCAGTGCCGGCAGGCACCGCTTCAGAAAACTCGATCTCATCATCGCTCCTTCGCTGTAGAGACGGGTTGACGTTCGGTATTGCGGATCAGGTGGTCGCGCAGCAGCACGCCGTGGCCGTCGATTCGCGCCGGGATCCCCAGCGCGTGCAGGCAGGCCCAGAAGCTCGCGGTGTTGCTGCTGACGACCGGCTTGCCCAGCGCCTGCTCGAGCGGCTCGATCACGTCGAGCGTCGCCAGGTTCGCGCAACTGATGAAGATCACGTCGGCGTCGGCCGAGTCGATCTGGTGCGCCAGCCGGTAGACCGCCTGCGGCGGCACGTGGCCGATCTGCCGCCGCTCGGTCTGGTCGTGGCCCATCTCCAGGCCGAGGTAGCGCGTGACCTCGATCCCGTGATCGGCCAGGAACTCGACTTCGCGCCGGTTCACGAAGTCCACGTACGGCGTGCCCATCGCGACGCGGCGAGCGCCCAGCGCCTGCAGCGCCGAGACCACTGCGCCGGCAGTGACCAGCGCCGGCGTTCCGGTCTTCTCGGCGATCGACTGCTCGAGCTCGGCGATCGGGCAGATCACCGAGCCGGCCGTGCAGCCGTAGACGACGACGTCGACCTCGGCAGTCGCGAGCTCCGTCGCCGCGCGACCGAGCTGCTCGGCCATCCGGTGAAACGACGCCTCGTCCATCTCGCCGGTCAGCAGCACGCGCGACGTGTGGATCGTCACCCCGGCGGGCGCGAGCCGGTAGAACTCGGGCTCGTTGACGTTGTTGCTCGACGGCGTGATCAACCCGATCTTCGCGCGCCAGCCGTACGGGCGGTTCAGCTGCAAGGCGTTCATGCAGGCAACGCAGCGCTCAGGCGGTCGTCGCGGCGGCCGGCGCCGTGGCCGACTCGCGCGCGAGCGCCTGCCGGCCCTCGCCCGGCTTGCCGACGACCTTGCCGTCGGCATAGACGGTGCGGCCGCGCACCAGCGTGCGCACCGGCTTGCCGCGGACCTTGCGCCCGGCGTACGGGCTCCAGCCGATCAGGCTGAGCACGTCCTCGTCGCGGATCTCGTACTCGCGCTCCAGGTCGACCAGCACCAGGTCGGCATCGAGCCCGGCCCGGATGTCGCCCTTGCGCCCGATGCGAAACAGCCGCGCCGGATTCGTCGAGCACGCGTCGACGACCCGCTCCAACGAAATCTTGCCCTCGAGCGCGGCAGTCAGGAACATGCTCAGGTAGAACTGCGTCGACGGCGTGCCGGTGTGCGCCTTCCAGCCGTCCTTCCAGCCGATCTCCTTTTCCTCGCGCGTGTGCGGCGCGTGATCGGTCGCGACGATGTCGATCGTGCCGTCGTTCAGCCCTTCCCACAGGCCCGGCACGTTTTTCTCCGGAACCCAGTACGACAGCGCATACGAGCCCAGGCGCTGGATCGCCGACCAGTCGCAGCCCAGGAACAGCGCCCACGGGTTGATCTCGCAGGTGACTCGCTGGCCCGCGGCCTTGGCGGCGCGGATCATCTGCACGCTGCCGGCGGTCTGCGTGTGCAGGATGTGCAGATGGCATCCGGCGGCGCGCTGCAGCCGCAGCAGCGTCGCGATCGCGGTCTCCCAGATCACGCCGTCGTGCGCCGCATAGGCCTTCGCGTACGCCAGCGCGTCGCGCTCGCCGCGCTGCCAGTATTTCTGCTCGATCACGTCCATCAGCGCCTGATCGTGCGGATGCACCATCAGCGGCACGTCGACCGCGGCGCACGCTTCCATGATCTCGAGCAGCTTGCCGTGATCGTGCACGCCGATGCCCGGCATGTGCGGATAGCTGCGTCCGGTGTCGACGACCATGAAGATCTTGAACGCCGCGATGCCCATGCCGGCCATCTTCGGGATCTCGTCGAGGATCGTCGGCGCCGGATTGAAGTTCCAATCGACGATCGCGTCCTTGCGATAGAGCGCGAACTGCTTCTCGAGCAACTCCGCCGAGTTCGGCGGCGGGTTCACGTTCGGCATGCCGACGGTCGTCGTGACGCCGCCGGCGGCGCATTGCATCGTCGACGTGCGGATCGTGTCCTTGTACTCGAACCCGGGCAGCGAACCCTCGCGGTGGTGCGAATGCATGTCTATCACGCCCGGAAGCACCGCCAGCCCAGTGGCATCGATCGTCTCGGCGGCCGCCGGCTCGTTGCCGGCGTCGTAGATACCTGCGATTCGCCCGTCGCTGATGCCGATCGATGCGTTGCGGCGACCGCTGGCGGTGATGACCTGCCCATTCCTGATCAGAGTATCCATTCGAGGCTTGTTCCCTTGGTTGAAGGTGACGGCCGCACTCAGTTGCGGCCGGACGGATCGTGCGATGCCGGCTGGCGCCGGCGGATCGTATCCAGTACTTCGAGCACGTAATCCCGTGTCAGATCGCGCGTGATG
>DATLGW010000185.1:0-2194 GCA_035540315.1 Burkholderiaceae bacterium
GCCCGCGCTCGGACGCGACGAACTCGCCGACGATCGCCCCGAGCACGCTCATCGTTGCGTTCAGCTTCAGCCCTGCGAAGATGTACGGCACCGCGTTCGGGAAGCGGATCTTCGTCAGGATCTGCCAGTAGCTCGCGCGCAGCGAGCGCGCGAGATCCACGATCTCGGGGTCGGCGCTCGCCAGCCCGATCGCGGTGTTCACCACCATCGGGAAGAACGCGATCGTCGTGCCGATCACCATGTTCGGCCAGATGCCGTAGCCGAGCCAGATCACGAACAGCGGCGCGAGCGCGATCTTCGGCAGCGTGTTGAACAGCACGAGCACGGGCATGATCGTTCGCATCAGCAGGTCGTTGCGAACGATGACGACCGCGAGCGCGATGCCCAGCACCGCCGACAGCGCGAACGCACCGAGCACCGCGTACAGCGTCGCGAGGAAGTTCGCGGTCCAGTGGTAGTTCGGCCGCGCGAACGCGGCGAGCGCGGCGAGCGGCGACGGCAGGATGTATTCCTTCACCCCGAACGCCTGCACCGCGAGCTGCCAGAACACCAGCAGCCCCAGGATCACCAAGACGCTGGGGGTGTAGTAGCCGACGGTCGCGCCGGCGCGGCGCCAGAAACCGGGCCGCTCGCCGCTGTCGAAAGGGGCGGATGCTGCCATCGTCTTTTCTCCGCTGTCAGCCGCGGCCGCGAATCGCGCGCTCGGGCATCCGTGTCATCGAGTCCCAGTCGGGCATCGCAGCGCTCGCGAAGCCCGGGCACTGCAGCGATCCGATCGCGAGCCGCCCGTTCCTGATCGCCACGCGGGTGGCCTCGAAGCTGCGCTCGTACAGATCGGGGTGCGCGGCGAGGAACGCCTTCTGCTCGGCCGCGGGCACGCCGCGCATGCCGTTCACGTAGTGATGGCCGTTGCGCTCGACGTGCGTGATGCCGAGCAGCGACACCAGCGCCAGGTCCTGCTGCAGCGCGAGTCCCGCCTGGATCGTCAGGTCCTCGGCGCTCATGAACCAGCGGCCCTGCTCGAGCGGCGCGCCGGGCCGGCCGTCGACGCGGTTGCGCCACTCGCAGCGCGCGCGGTTGATCAACGACTTGTAGATGCCCTTGCAGGTCTTCGACGACACGCCGCTGTAGCCCAGCTCCGTCGCCCGCGGAAACGCGTCGAACGAATCGTCGGATTCGTCGATGATCACCGGAACCTCGGCGGCGAGCGCCGACACGTCGCGCGACAGCGCCGCGGCGCGCTTGATCGGCTGCTCGACGAAGATCACGCGGCGCGCGAGTTGCGCGAGCCGCGGCTCGGCCTCGATCCGCCGCCACAGCTCGATCACGCCGTCGACGTCGTCGTATTGCTCGTTGCCATCGAGCGTGGCGCGATAGTCGCCCGCCAGCGCATCGAGCACCGACGCGATCGCCGCGAGCCGTTCGAGGTCGGCATCGACGTGGCCGCCGACCTTGAGCTTGAAGTGTCGATGCCCGTAGCGCTGCACGACCTCGTCGAGCGATTCGGGCAGCCCGTCGTCGACGCGGTGGGTCTGGTCGGCGCGGGTGATCGGATCGACCATGCCGACCGTGTGCCGCGCGGCGATCGTGTCCGACGGCGCGAGCCCGGCGAAGAACCCCGGCAGGTCGAAGCCGTCGAGATCGGCGTACAGCGGCGACGCGACGAATCCCGGCACGTCGCCGCGGATCGCCTGCGCGAACGAGATGCCGAGCGCGCGGCACACCGCGTCGAGGATCGCGCGGTCGATCAGCGCCGGCCCGAAGCCGGCGACCAGCGGGTTCAATCCCGCGGCGGCGCAGCGCTGTACGTGCGCGGCGTGGTGCGCGAGGAAGTGGCCGAACGCGGTCGACGGCGCGCCGCCGACGTAGGCGTCGCGCGCCAACCGCAGCGACTCGCGCAGCTGCTCGAAGTTGTCCTCGTTGGACAGCTGCAGGTTCTTGTCGAACCACTTGGGCGCCATCAGCTCCGCGGCCGCGCCCCACTGCGAGCGGCCGTCCTGCGTCTCGATGCGCACCCGCGCGAACGCCTGCGGGCACTGCGTCAGCGTGACCACGCCGAAGCGGAACGGCAGGCGCAGCCGCACCGGCCGCTCGTGCAGCGCGACCTCGCGCACGCGCAGCTTCATCGCCTCAGCCATGGCCCAGCCCCTGGAGCACGCCGCGCAGGTAACCGATGGCGCGCGCGGCGTGCTCC
>DATLGW010000186.1:0-2843 GCA_035540315.1 Burkholderiaceae bacterium
AGGTTCGGCTTCGAGCGGCTGCTGCGGCGTCCACCCTGCCAGCATCAGCAGTCCCGCCGCCAGGTTCTCCTTCAGCGGCGCCTCGCCCTTGTCGCGGCGCCAGCCGCGCTTGAACAGCGGCTCTCCGGACGTATCGACGTACAGCGCCGCGTCGGCCGCGCCCAGGTAGGCGAACACCCGCACGTCGGGCGAGCGGGTGTCGATCGATGGACGATCGCCGGCGCGAGCCCGCATCCGGTCGACGATCGCGTCCTTGATCCGCAGCGTCGCGAAGTTCAGGCTGCGCAACGGCGATCGGGTCGCCGTCACGTCGACGCGCAGCCGGTGCGCCGGCTCGAACCAGCGCTCCCAGTCGACGTCGGCAGCGAGCCGGTACAGGTCGTCCTCGTTGCGGTACGCGTGCTGCGCGACCCGCAGCAGGATCCGGCTCGGGATCCGGGCCAGCAGGTTCGCGCGGTACATCAACGCGCGATCGCCGCTGAACGCGACGCCGCCGGCGGCGACTTCGTCGATCTGCGCATCCAGCGCACGCAATTCGTCGGCGAGCACCGACTCGAGCCCGCGCGGGCAGGGGGCGAACAGCCGATCGAGCACGTCGGCCATCGATCAGAACGGCTTGACGACCGCGAGCACGACGATCGCGAGCAGCGCGACCGCCGGCACCTCGTTGAACACGCGGTACCAGCGGTGCGAGCGCGTGTTGCGGCCGGCCTCGAAGCGGCGCAGCAGCGCGCCGCACGCGGCGTGATAGCCGAGCAGCAGCGCGACCAGCGCGAGCTTCGCATGCAGCCAGCCCCGGCCGGCGCCGATGCCCCAGCCCAGCCACAACCAGGCGCCGAACGCGATCGAAAGCAGCATCAGCGGCATCATGAAGCGGTACAGCTTGCGCGCCATCAGCAGCAGCCGCTCGCGCTCGGCCGACGAGTCGGGCGCGACCATCGCCAGGTTCACGAAGATCCGCGGCAGATAGAACAGCCCGGCGAACCAGCTGACGACGAAGAACACGTGCAGCGCCTTGATCCAGAGCAGCAGCATCGGGCGATTCTAGGGACGGTCCGCGCAATCTGGAAGGGGCTTGCGGTCTGTCCGCGACGGGCCGCGGCCGAGGCGCGCGCCGGCTACAATCGGCCTGCGCACGCGACAGGGGAGCGGCAGGCGATGGCGATCTCGATGTACGAGGCTTCGGTTCCGGTGTTCCAGACGATGCTGGGCAACGTGTCGACCTGGCTCGACCGCGCGGCTGCGCATGCGAAGGCGCGCAAGTTCGATGCTGCCGCATTGCTGCAGGCGCGGCTGTTCCCGGACATGTTCCCGCTGACACGTCAGGTGCAGATCGCCGCCGACACCGCGAAGTACGGCGTCGCGCGCCTGGCCGGAGTCTCGGCGCCGCGGGACGACGACAGCGAAGCGTCGATCGACGAACTGAAGGCGCGAATCGCGCGCACGCTCGATTTCATCGGCTCGGTCGCACGCGACCGCTTCGACGGCTCCGAGAATCGGCCGATCGAGGTGCCGCTGCGGCCGCAGCCGGTGCGCTTCGACGACGGGCGGACGTTCCTGCTGCAGTTCACGCTGCCGAACTTCTACTTCCACGTGACGACCGCGTACGCGCTGCTGCGGCACAACGGCGTGGAGCTCGGCAAGCAGGATTTCCTGCCCGGCGCCGCGAAGCGCTGACGGCGAGGCGAAGATCAGACCCGAAGCTGGCCGCTGCCCAGCACGACGTACTTCAGCGTCGTCAGCCCCTCGAGCCCGACCGGCCCGCGCGCATGCAGCTTGTCGGTCGAGATGCCGATCTCGGCGCCGAGCCCGTACTCGAAGCCGTCGGCGAGCCGGGTCGACGCGTTGACCATCACCGACGACGAATCGACCTCGCGCAGGAAACGCATTGCGCGGCCGTGGTGCTCGGTGACGATCGCATCGCTGTGGTTCGACCCGAACGTGCCGATGTGTTCGATCGCCTCGTCGATTCCGGCGACCACCCGGATCGCCAGGATCGGCGCCAGGTACTCGGTGCGCCAGTCGTCCTCGGTGGCGACCGAGCAATCGATGCCGGCCGACTGCAGGATCGCGCGCGTGCGCGCGTCGCCGCGCAGCTCGACCCGCTTGTCGCGATAGATGCGGCCCAGCCGCGGCAGCACGCGTTCGGCGATCGGCTCGGCGACCAGCAGCGTCTCCATCGTGTTGCACGGCGAGTAGCGCTGCGTCTTCGCGTTGTCGGCGATCGCGACCGCCATGTCGACGTCGGCCGCCTCGTCGATATAGACGTGGCAGACGCCGTCGAGGTGCTTGATCACCGGCACCTTCGCCTCGCGCGAGATCCGCTCGATCAGCGATTTGCCGCCGCGCGGGATGATCACGTCGACGTGCTCGGGGCTCGAGATCAGCGCACCGACCGCGGCGCGATCGGTGGTTTCGATCACCTGCACCGCGTCTTGCGGCAGTCCGCCGGCGGCGAGCCCGTCGCGGATCAGCTGAGCGAGCGCGCGGTTGCTGTGGATCGCCTCGGAACCGCCGCGCAGGATCGCCGCGTTGCCCGACTTCAGGCACAGCGCCGCGGCATCGATCGTCACGTTCGGGCGCGATTCGTAGATGATGCCGATCACGCCCAGCGGCACGCGCATCCGGCCGACCTGCATCCCGTTCGGCCGCAGCCGCAGCTCCGAAATCTCGCCGACCGGATCCGGCAGCGCGACGATCTGCTCGACGCCCGCGGCCATCGATTCGATCACCGCATCCGTCAGCGTCAGCCGGTCGACGAACGCCGGATCGTGCCCGCGCGAGCGGGCGGCATCGAGGTCGCGCGCATTCTCGCGCTGCAGCAGCGTCGCGTCGCGCCGAAT
>DATLGW010000187.1:0-1625 GCA_035540315.1 Burkholderiaceae bacterium
AGCTATAAGACGCTGCTGAACAAGATGAAGGATTGCGGGATCAGCGAGCAGGCGAACTGACCCGCGAGGGCCCTCGCGGGTCAGGCGGACCGCGCCACACGCGTCATCGGCAGCCGCACGATGAACGTGGCGCCTCGGCCCAGCCCGGGGCTCTGCGCCTCCACGGTCCCCCCGTGCAGCTCGACGAGCTCACCGACAATCGACAGCCCGAGTCCGAGGCCGGAGCGCATCGCCCGCGACTGCGCTTGGTAGAAGGGGCGGAAGACATGCTGCAGCGTGTCAGGGTCCAGCCCCTCGCCCGTGTCCTCGACCCGCAGCTCGGCAAACCCGTCCGCCGCCAGCAGCCGCACCGTCACCCGCCCATCGGGTCCCGTGAACTTCAGCGCGTTGGCCAGCAGGTTCCTCAGCACCTGCGCCAGCCGCTGCCCGTCGCTGTGCAGCGTCGCCGGCGCCCCCGGCATCACCTCCACCGAGAAGGCCAGCGCCTTCTGCCGCGCCAGCGGCTCGAAGGTCGCGCGCAGCCGCCCGAGCAGCTCCTGCAGCGCCAGCGGCTCGGCCACCAGCTCCGCATGCCCGGCCTCGATCTTCGACAGGTCCAGGATGTCGTTGATCAGCGCCAGCAGGTCGTTGTTCGACGCGTGGATGGCCTGCGCGTAGCGCACCTGCTCGGCCGTCAGCGTGCCCTCCTTGTTGTCGGCCAGCAGCTTCGACAGGATCAGCGCGCTGTTGAGCGGCGTGCGCAGCTCGTGCGACATGTTGGCGAGGAACTCCGACTTGTAGCGGCTCGCCGCCTCCAGCCGCTCGGCGTTGGCATGCAGCGCCTGCTGCGCGTCGAGCAGCTCGCGCTTCTGGCGCTCGAGCACCTGGCTGCGCTCCTCGAGCTGCACGTTGGCCTGCTCGAGCTCGACCTGCTGCGTCTCGAGCCGCGCCTGCGAGTCCTGCAGCACGCGGCTCTGCTGCTCGAGCTCCTCGTTGCTCACGCGCAGCTCCTCCTGCTGCGACTGCAGCTCCAGGCGCTGGCGCTGCGTCTGCTCGAGCAGCGTCTCCAGCCGCTCGCGGTAGAGCGCGCTGCGCAAGGCCACGCCGATGCGCTCCGCGACCCGCCGCAACAGCTCGAGCTCGGTCTCGAAGTCGCCGGCGGCGCGCGTGAAGCCGAGCTCGATCACCCCGCACACGCTGCCGCCGGCGGTGACCGGCGCCACCAGCACATGCCGCGGCAGGCTGCGCCCGAGCGCCGACGCGATCGCGAGATGGCCCGCGCCGACGTCGGCGACGACGCGCGGCCGGCCGTCGGCGAGCACCTGCCCGAGCAGCCCCTGGCCGGGCTCGATGCGCGCGGGCGCGGCCTGCGCGTCGAGCGCGTGGCCGCCGCTGCGCAGCAGCGCGCCGTCCTCGTCGAGCCGGTACAGCACCGCGGTGAGCGCGCCGAGCCACTCGCACAGCGCGGCGCTCGCGAGCGCGCCGATCTGCTCGGCGTCGCGCTCGCCCATCATGCGCTGCGCGACGCTGACGATGCCCTGCTGCTGCCACAGCAGGCGCCGCGTGCGCTCGCGGCTCTTCAGTGCCTGCCAGACCACGAAGCCCATCGCCCAGAGCGTCAGGATGCCGGCGCCGCGGTTGAACAG
>DATLGW010000188.1:0-3445 GCA_035540315.1 Burkholderiaceae bacterium
CGAACTGCTTCTCGAGCAACTCCGCCGAGTTCGGCGGCGGGTTCACGTTCGGCATGCCGACGGTCGTCGTGACGCCGCCGGCGGCGCATTGCATCGTCGACGTGCGGATCGTGTCCTTGTACTCGAAGCCCGGCAGCGAGCCCTCGCGGTGATGCGAGTGCATGTCGATCACGCCCGGCAGCACCGCCAGCCCGCCGGCATCGATGGTCTCGGCCGCAGCCGGTTCGGTGCCGGGGTCGTAGACGCCGGCGATGCGCCCGCCGCTGATGCCGACCGACGCCTGCCGGCGGCCGTTGGCGGTGATGACCAGCCCGTTCCTGATCAGAGTATCCATTCGAACCCTTCTTCGTTGGGTAGGGAGGTGACGGAACCGCGCTCAGCCGGGGCCGGGCGCATCGTGCGCAGCCGGCTGGCGCCGGCGGATCGTGTCGAGCACTTCGAGCACGTAGTCGCGAGCCAGATCGCGCGTGATGAACACGATCTGCGATCGACGCGGCGCGTCGTCGGGCCAGCGCGCGAGCTCGGCCGGCGGATGGAACAGCTGCTGCACCGCCTGCACGACGATCGGCCGCTGCCGCCCGGCGATGTCGAGAATGCCCTTGACCCGCAGCAGATCCTCGCCGTGCGCCATCACCAGCGCATCGAGCCACGCTGCCACGTGCTCCCACTGCAGCGGCTCGTCGAAGCTCAGGCAGAAGCTGCCGATGTGCGCGGAGTGCCGGTTCACGTCGTGGACGTGCGCATGGACGGCCTCGTGCGTGTGCCGATCGTCGCCGCCGGCATCCGGATCGCTGCCGTAGCGTTCGGCGGCCAGCCATTGCGACACGGCCTCCGGCTTGGCGGCGGGATCGTAGACGTCGACGCCGTCGAGCAGCGTCGCGGGCGGCATCGCGTCGGGCCGCGAGCGGTGCAGCTCGGCGCCCGGGTTCAGCGCATGCAGCCGCTGCGCGAGCGCATCGATCGCGCGCAGATCGAGGTCGGTCTTCGTGATGACGATGTCGTCGGCGACGACCGCCTGCTTCAGCGCTTCGGGGTGCCGTTCGATCGTCCGCAGGCCCTGCACCGCGTCGACGGTCGCGATCACCCGCGCGAGCCGATAGCGGCGCGCGACCGGGAACGTGATCAGCGCCTGGATCACCGGCGCCGGGTCCGCCAGCCCGGTGGTCTCGATCAGCACGCGCGAGAACGCCCTCACCTCGCCGCGGCTGCGCTTCTCGTACAGCTCGCGCAGCGTCTCGACCAGGTCGCCGCGCACGGTGCAGCACAGGCAGCCGGTCGACAGCTCGATCGTGTTGTCGCTGCTGCTGGCGATCAGCGCATGGTCGATGCCGACTTCGCCGAACTCGTTGACGATCACGGCCGCGTCGGCCAGCGCCGGGTCGCGCAGCCATACGTTCAGCAGCGTCGTCTTGCCGCTGCCGAGAAAACCGGTCAGCAGGCTTGCCGGGATGCGCTCGTCGGTCGCAGCGTTCATGCGAAGCAGCTCTCGGGGAGATTGCGGCATCCTGGGCCCGGAGCGGAGGCCGCTGCAGCAGGATTGCCGTTATGTGAGAATTCGTACATTATATCGCAACATGAGAATTCGGCAATGGGAGCGGGCGTGACGGTCGAAATCGGTTCCCGCAATCGGGTGCTGCACATCCTGCAGCTGTTCGACCGCGAGCAGGTTTGGACGGTCGAGGCGATCGCGCGTGCGATGGGGGTTTCGGTCAGCTCGGCCTACCGCGACGTGCAGGAGCTCAATCAGGCGGGTTTCCTCGATCCGGTGGTCGGCGGCGGCTATGCGCTCGGACCGGCGTTCATCCATTACGACCGGCTGATCCGGCTGAACGACCCGCTGATCCGGCCGGCCACCCCGATCATGCGTGCGCTGCTCGCCGAGACGACGCAGCGCGCCACTGCGGTGCTGTGCCGGCGCTACCGCGACTGCGTGATGTGCGTGCACCAGGAGCATGGCGATGCGCCGCATCCGATCACGACCTACGAGCGCGGCGTCGCGATGCCGCTGTTCAAGGGCGCGACGTCCAAGGCGGTCCTGGCGCACCTGGACGAGCGTGTCCTCAAGCGGCAGTACCTGAACAACGAGACCCAGATCCGCGAGCAGCTCGGCTGCTCCGGCTGGCTCGAGTTTCGCGAACAGATGCAGCAGATCCGCCGGGCCGGCCACGCGATCACGGTGGCGGAGGTCGCGCCGGACCGGGTCGGGATCGCGGCGGCCGTCCTGGTGGGGCGACAGGTGATCGCCGGGCTGAGCCTGGTGCTGCACGTCGACGACTTTGCGGGCGACGCCGTGCAGCGTTTCCCGCGCGCGGTGCGATCGGCGGCCGCGGCCGTGTCGGAACGGGTGTCGCCCCAGCAGCCGCTGGTCGCGCGCGGCTAGACCCGCGCCCGAGCGCGCCCGATCAGTACCGGATCGGCGTCGCTTCGGCGATGCCCTTGGTCGGCGAGAAATCGATCTCGCGCGCCTGCCGCGGCACCTTGCCGGCGGCGATCTGCGCGATTCCCTCGGCATACGCCGCGCGCGCTTCCTCGAAGCCGCGCTCGCCGGCAATCACCGAGTGCGCGAGATTGACCATCAGCAGGTTGCTTTCCTCGTTGTCGCAGCGCGCCTCGATCTCGAACGACGCCGGCCGCGACATCACCGCGCAGTCGTCGAACATCACGATCTTGCCGAAGTCGCTGGCCGGCGCCCGATACTCGATGAACTGCTGCAGCACGTCCTTCGGCGATCGCGTCAGCGGCTCGACTCCCGGCGGGCGCCGCAGCGCGGGCGAGTCGTTGTAGATCAGCGTGCGCTTCCACGGGCCGTTGCCTTCCCAGACCAGCGCGACCGGGGAAATCCGTTGCGGCGCGCCGTAGCGTTCGATGATCGTCTCGATGACTGCCTGGGTCCGCCGCGGCCAGTTCCAGGTCACTTCGTAGACCGGCTTCAGGTCGCGCGGCGTCGTCGTCGGGCCGATCGCCGCGAGCGCGGTGTAGCTCGCGAGCGGCGGCGCCGACGCGCACGCGGCCAGCACCACTGCGGCCGCAGCGGAGATCAGCGGCAACACGAAGCGCGTATGCATCGTCGGCGTCACAGCAAGTCGCATGCCTCAACGGGGGAGAGCCGGAACGCGAGACAACCCTGGAAATCCCCAGTGACCGAGTCGCAACACCCCGCAAGCTGGCGTGCCCGGTGCTGGTACTTTGAAATCCTCGCAGGCTGACCCGCCAGCACCAACCAGCATAAGTTGCACTCGCCGCCACGTAACGGGCTTATTTCATGGTAGCAGCCAAGTTCGCCGGCTGCGCCGCTCCACAGTGTGAAGCCCGGGGCATTCGGCGGGCCGCGCCCAGCAGTCGCGAGCTCGTCGTTGCGCCGGCGAGCCGGCGCTGGGCGGCGCTCGGCATCACCGTCGCCCTGGCGTTCGCTGCGGCTCCCGCCGCAGCGGCGCAAGCGAACGAC
>DATLGW010000189.1:0-5332 GCA_035540315.1 Burkholderiaceae bacterium
GACCCGGCCGGTCGGCGGCACGTCGGCCGAATTCGAGAAGTTCGTGCAGAGCCAGGTCGAGACGTGGAAGAAGGTCGTTGCCGCAAGTGGCATCCAGCCGATGTAACGCGCCGGGCGACCCGGTTGAAGGAGCATTGAACGATGGCTGTCTTGTCCGATGTCGATCCCGGAACGAATCCGGAGCTCGAGCAGGTCTATGCGGAGATCGCTGCGAGCCGCGGCTGGATCTCCAATGCGATGAGATCGCTCGCCCACGCGCCCGAGGGACTGCGGCGTTTCGCCCACTTCGGCGACTACGTCCGCTACCGCACGCAGCTGACCGAGCGCCTGCGAGAGCTCGCGATCGTGACGATCGGCCGCCAGGTCGGCTACGCTGCGACCCACCACGCGGCGCTGGCGGTTCAGGCCGGGATCCCGCAGGAGGCGGTCGACGAGATCCTGGCCGGACAGGTGCCGGCCAAACTGCCTGAGGACGAGCGCGCCGCGGTGCGCTACGTGCTGGAGTTCGGCTCGTCAGCTTCGGTGAGCGACGCGACGTTCGCGCTGATGCGCAAGCACTTCAGCGAGCGCGCGATCACCGATCTGACGCTGGTCGCTTCGTACTACCTGGCCTACGGCACGATGATCAAGTGCTTTCGGGTGGAGCTGGAGTCGAAGGACAAGCTGGACATCGAGATGCGCTGGCAGAAGGCGATGGCTGAGAAGGCATGAGCGCCGCCGAGGATCCGGCGCCGCTGCTGCAGTGGCTCGCGCGTCACGAGGCGCAGATGCTCGAGCTGTTGGAGGCCGCGGTGAACATCGACACGGGCAGTGCCGACAAGCAGGGTGCCGACCGGCTCGCGACGCTGCTGGCGTCCCACCTCGACAGCCACGGCATAGCGACGAAGCGGCACCCGCTCGAGCACTACGGCGACTGCATCTCCGCAGAGGTCCCTTCAGCATCCGGCCGGGACCCGTCGCACGTGCTGCTGCTGGGGCACATGGATACCGTTTTCCCGACGGGTACCGCCGCGCGAAGGCCATTCCGGATCCAGGACGGCTTGGCACGGGGACCGGGCGTGGCGGACATGAAAGCAGGGCTGGTGATGAACGTGTTCGTCGCCCGTGCGTTCGCAGCGGTCGGCGGCCACCAGGCGCCGGTGCGGCTGTTCTTCACGGCCGACGAGGAGGTGGCTTCGCCGGCCTCGCGCGAGCTCACGATCGGAATGGCGCGCGGCGCGCGCGCGGTTTTCAATGCGGAGCCGGGCCGTCCGACCGGCAACGTCGTCTGCGGGCGCAAGGGCGCGTTCTTCGTCGATTTCGAAGTGAAAGGCGTTGCGGCGCATGCCGGGGTGAACCCTGACAAGGGCGCAAGCGCGATCGAAGCGATCGCTCGCAAGGTGGTGGAGCTGCACCAGCTCGCCGATCCGCAGGCCGGCATCTCCTCCAACGTCGGCACGATCAAGGGCGGCATGTCCGTCAATACCGTGGCCGAGCACGCCGAGGCCCAGCTCGATGTGCGCTTTCCGGGCGGCGTCGACCGCGACGCGCTGCGGGCGCGGATCCGCGAGATCATCGAGCGTGGCTCGGTGCCGAACACGTGCGCCTGCATCAAGCGTGAAGGGATCTTTCTGCCGTTCGAGCCCTCGGAGGACAGCACGCGGCTGCTGGAGAAGTACCGGTCCTGCGCTGCGGCGCTGGACATGTTCGTGGACGGCGAATACACCGGCGGCTCGGCCGACAGCGGTCTCACGGCCTCGATCGGGACGCCGACGCTTTGCGCGACCGGACCGGTCGGAGGCGACGTCCACACCGATCGCGAATGGCTCCGAGTAGACACGATCGTTCCTCGCGCGCAGGCGCTCGCGCTCACCATCCTCGATTTGTGAACTCGGTCGGCACCTGCGTCGCTTCGAGGCGTCGTTCCGCGGCCGGCGGCGTGTGCTGATGCAATACACGACGCTCGGCAGCACCGGGCTGCGGGTCTCGCGCCTGTGCCTGGGCACGATGAGCATCGGCGCCCCGCAGTGGCGGCCCTGGGTCCTGGGCGAGGAGCAGGCGCGTCCGCTCGTCCGACGCGCGATCGAGCTGGGCGTGAATTTTTTCGACACTGCAGACACGTACTCCGCCGGCCAGTCGGAGGTGCTGGTGGGCAAGTTCGTGCGCGAGTTCGCTCGGCGGGACGAGGTGGTGATCGCCACCAAGGTCTACAACCCGGTGCACATGGATTTCACGTCGGGCCAGGACCCGAAGTCGCTTGCGCTGCCTTGGCGGCCGAACATGCAGGGCCTTTCGCGCAAGCGCATCTTCCACGCGATCGACGCATCGCTGAAGCGGCTGAACACCGACTACGTCGACCTCTACCAGATCCACCGTTGGGATTACGGCACGCCGCTGGAGGAGTTCATGGAGGCGCTTCACGACGTGGTGAGGTCGGGCCGCGCACGCTACATCGGCGCCTCCAGCACCTGGGCCTGGCAATTCGCAAAGGCGCAGCACCTGGCCGAACGGCGCGGCTGGACCCGGTTCGCGTCGGTGCAGAATCACTACAACCTGGCGTACCGTGAAGAGGAGCGCGAGATGCTTCCGATGCTGCGCGACATGGGCGTCGGCGCGATCCCGTGGAGCCCGCTGGCACGCGGCTTCTTGTGCGAAGACCCCGACGCGCCTGCCGCTGCGGACGACCCGTCGGCGGCGCGGCGCCCGGTCGATACGCTCAGGCGCCAGTATTACTCCGCCGAACCGGACCTCGAGATCGCGCGACAGGTCGGCCGCGTCGCGAGCGAGCGCGGCGCAAGCCGCGCGCAGGTGGCATTCGCATGGCTGATTTCACCGGAGTCGGCCGGCGGCGGCGTCACCGCGCCGATCGTCGGGCCGCAGACGGTGCGCGAGCTCGAGGAGCTCGCGGCGGCAACCGCGCTTGCTCTGACGCCTGAGGAGGTGCGGCGGCTCGAGGCGCCGTACCGACCCAAACCGGTGATGGGGCACAAATAGCCGAAGGAGACGCCGATGATCGTCCTTCACCACTGCGTGAGCGCACGCTCTTTCCGACCGCTGTGGATGCTCGAGGAACTCGGCCTTGCCTACCAGCTGAAGATGCTGCCGTTTCCGCCGCGGGTGTTGGCGCGCGCGTACCTGCAGATCAATCCGTTGGGCACCGTGCCCGCGTTCTTCGATGGCGACGTGCGGATGACGGAGTCGGCGGCGATCTGTCAGTACCTCGCAGCGCGTCATTCGCCCGGACAGCTGGATGTCCCGGTATCCGACGCAGCATTCCCGTCCTATCTGAATTTCCTGCATTTCGGCGAGGCGACGCTGACGTTCCCGCAGACCCTCGTGTTGCGGTATGCGCACCTGGAGCCGCCGGAGCGCAGGCAGCCGCAGGTCGTCGACGACTATGCGAAGTGGTTTCTCGCGCGGCTTCGCACGCTCGAGCCGCTGCTCGCGGCCCGGTCGTACGTTTGCGCGGACCGCTTCACTGCGGCCGACGTATCGGTCGGCTACGCGCTGCTGCTTGCGCAGCATCTGCGGCTCGACTCGGGTTTCACGCCGGCCGTGCAGGCGTACTGGTCGCGGCTTCAGGATCGACCGGCACTCGGGCGTGCGCTGCAGGCGCAGCGCGACGCTGCCGTTGCGCAAGGCGTCTCGCCAGAGCCTCCTGCATTGAGCTGAGGATCCTCCTCGGGGGCGTTTCACACTCCAGACGGCGCTGCGTTCGGCCCGCCGCGGCCCGGTGGCGTTCTCGCCGATCCGGTAGACGCGTCGCTACGTCTCGGGCAACACGTTCAGGTCGCAAAGCTGCCCGGCGCCGCGGGCATCGTAGCCGGCGAGGCTGCGGGCGAGCCGCCTGAACGCCTGGCCGCGCAACGCCCGCAGGAACGCCTGCACCCGCGGCGACGATTCGGCGCCGCGCTGCAGCGCGAACCAGTACCGCTCTTGCCGCAATGGCACGAATGCCAGTCCGAACTGCCGCGCCGCCGCCTCGACACCGAGCCCGGCGTCGGCGTGCCCTGCCGCGATCGTCGCGGCGACCGCCGCGTGCGTATATTCCTCGGTGCCGTAGCCGCGCAGCTGCGCGGGCCGAATGTCGGCCTCGGCCAGCAGCCGCTCGAGCAGCAGCCGCGTTCCGGAGCCGCGCTGACGGTTGACGAACAGCAATTCCTTGCGGGCGACGTCGGCGATCGTGCGGACGTCCTTCGGGTTCCCCGCTGCCAGCATCAGGCCCTGCTCGCGCGATGCAAACCGCACCAGACGATGGCGGCGCGCGTCGAGCCGGCGGAGCACCTGGGGCGCTGCGGTCGCCCCGGCGACGCGGCCGCCGACGTGGAATCCCCCCAGCTCGACGTCGCCGCGCGCCAGCGCCTCCAGGCTCTCGAGGCTGCCCTTGAACTGCAGGTCGACCGCAGGGTCCAGCCGCTCGCACAGCGCGGCGAGCAGCAGGTCGTGACTGGCCGCGATCCGAAGCGGCGCCGCTGCGGTCGCAGCGTCGCCGATCTCGATCGCCAGCCGCGTTTCGAGCCGCGCGAGCTCGCGCCGCAGCGCGTCATCGGCCGCGACCAGCCGCTCGCCCAGCGCCGACAGCGTCGAGCCGCGCCCGCGCTCCTTCGCCACCAGCGGCGCACCCAGCTGCAGCGACTGCGCCGCGAGCAGGTCCCAGGCGCTGCGATAGGACATCCCGGCGCTGTCGGCCGCCTCGCGCAGCGTGCCTTGATCCCGGACCCCGCGCAGCAGCGGCAGCAGTCTGGCATCGAGCGGGTGCTCGCCGCGCCAGGCGACGTCGGGTCTCAGCTTCATGTGCAGATGATCGCATATTTCGATCCGGCGGCACCAGGCAAGAAACAGGAAGCCACGGCATTGCACCGGCGAGGCCGTGCATAATGACGCAGATGATCTCCGAAGCGTTCGGCGCGGCATTCGAGCTGATCGCGACGCTCGACCCGAACCTGGTCGGCATCGTGGCGCTCAGCCTCGCGGTCAGCCTGTCGGCGGTCGCGGTCGCGTCGCTGCTCGGATTGCCGCTCGGAGCGGCAGTGGCGGTCGGCCGCTTCCCGGGGCGGCGCACGATCATCGTGCTGCTGAACGCGCTGATGGGGCTGCCGCCGGTGGTGGTCGGGCTGCTCGTCTACCTGACGCTGTCGCGGGCCGGGCCGCTCGGCGAGCTGGGGTTGCTGTTCACGCCGCAGGCGATGGTGATCGCGCAGACGATCCTGATCCTGCCGATCATCGCGGCGCTGTGCCGCCAGGCGGTCGAAGACGCGTGGCGCGAGTACGAGGAGCAGCTGCGGTCGCTCGGGGCCGGCGGCCTGGTTGCGGCGGTCACCGTGCTGTGGGACATCCGGTTCTCGTTGCTGAC
>DATLGW010000190.1:0-1685 GCA_035540315.1 Burkholderiaceae bacterium
GCGGCGAAGTGCTCGACGGCCAGCGCTTCGAAGCGGGGAACCGGCCACGGCGCGACCGGCTCGTCGGGCGTCACGACGATCGAGCCCTGGTGCCGCTCGCCATTGACCTCGACCCACCCGTCGCCGTACCCGGTCACCTGATTGTGCGGCGTCGGATCGTCGGATTGCAGCTTCATCTGGCACAGCCGTCACCGGCAAACCGTTGAAAGTACGCTACATTATCATCTGCCTCCAACATGCTGCGGCGCATGATCGGCCGCAACCGACGGTCAATCCGACATGAGCTCCGAATTCCCCCGCGAACGCGAGTTTTCGCGCATCAGCCGGCTGCCGCCGTACGTGTTCAACATCACTGCCGAGCAGAAGATGGCGGCGCGGCGGCGAGGCGATGACATCATCGATCTGAGCATGGGCAACCCGGACGGCGCGACCCCGCAGCACATCGTCGACAAGCTGGTCGAGGCGTCGCGGCGACCGAACACGCACGGCTATTCGGTGTCGAAGGGAATACCCCGGTTGCGCAAGGCGATCGCCGACTGGTATGCGCGGCGCTACCAGGTCGAGCTCGATCCCGACCGCGAGGCGATCGTGACGATCGGATCGAAGGAGGGGCTCGCGCACCTGATGCTGGCGACGCTGGACCGCGGCGACAAGGTGCTGGTGCCGAATCCGAGCTATCCGATCCACATCTACGGCGCGGTGATCGCCGGCGCCGACATTCGTTCGGTGCGGATGACGCCGGGCGCCGATTTCCTCGCCGAGTTGCAGCGCGCGATCGAGGAGTCGTCGCCGAAGCCGAAGATGATGATCCTGGGCTTTCCGAGCAACCCGACCGCGATCTGCGTGGACCTCGGGTTCTTCGAGCGGGTCGTGGCGCTCGCGCGCGAGCACGACATCCTGGTCGTGCACGACCTCGCTTACGCGGACATCGTCTACGACGACTACAAGGCGCCGTCGATCATGCAGGTGCCAGGTGCCCGCGAGGTTGCCGTCGAATCGTTCACGATGAGCAAGAGCTACAACATGGCCGGCTGGCGGATCGGGTTCATGGTCGGCAACGCCGGGCTGATCGCTGCGCTTGCGCGGATGAAGAGCTATCACGACTACGGCACGTTCACGCCGATCCAGGTTGCATCGATCGCGGCGCTCGACGGCCCGCAGGATTGCGTCGAGGAGATCCGGCAGGCGTACCAGCGCCGCCGCGACGTGCTGGCGAAGGGACTCCACGAGGCGGGATGGCTCGTCGACGTCCCCCGCGCATCGATGTACATCTGGGCGCCGATCCCGGAGCCGTACCGGGCGCTGGGGTCGCTGGAATTCGCCAGGCGCCTGCTCGAGGATGCGAAGGTCGCGGCGTCGCCAGGAATCGGCTTCGGCGAGTACGGCGACGGCCACGTTCGACTGGCGCTGATCGAGAACGAGCAGCGGCTGCGGCAGGCGGTTCGCGGCATCAAGGAGATGTTCCGCAAGGACGGCCTGATCCCGCGCGCGGCGGCATGACGATGGCGGTCTCGAAGCTGCCGCCGGTTCGGGTCGGGCTGCTCGGCATCGGCACCGTCGGCGCCGGCACGTTCGGCGTGCTGGCGCGCAACGGCAACGAGATCGCGCGCCGCGCCGGTCGCGCGATCGAGATCACGACGGTCGCCGATCTGGACGTCGAGCGCGCGCGGTCGATCGTCGGCGAC
>DATLGW010000191.1:0-4782 GCA_035540315.1 Burkholderiaceae bacterium
CCTGCTCGTCCTGCATCACCAGCGTCTTGACGACCGCATGCTCGTCCACGCCGAGCTCGCGCGCCGACACGCGGGTGCCGCCGTGCTCCTCGTAGCGGTACAGATGATCGGTGAACTAGACGCCGGCCTTCGCGAGCACCGCCGGCGCCGGCAGCTCAGCAATCGGGCGCCGCGTGCAGCGGCAGCGCAACGTCGACGAGCGCCGGCGACAGCAGTCGCAGCAGCTCGCGCGGATCGAGTCCGACCAGGTACCCGCGGCGACCGCCGTTGATGTAGATCCGCGGCAGCTCGACGATCGTGCGCTGCGCGAACACCGGCATCGGCTTGCGGGTGCCGAACGGCGACGTGCCGCCGATCAGGTAGCCGGTGTGCCGCTGCGCGGTCGCCGGCGCGCACGGCTCGACCGACTTCACGCCGGCGGCGCGCGCCAGCGCCTTCGTCGACACCTTCAGGTCGCCGTGCATCAGCACCAGCAGCGGCGCCGCCTGCTCGTCCTGCATCACCAGCGTCTTGACGACCGCATGCTCGTCCACGCCGAGCTCGCGCGCCGACACGCGGGTGCCGCCGTGCTCCTCGTAGCGGTACAGATGATCGGTGAACTCGACGCCGGCCTTCGCGAGCACCGCGGTGGCCGGCGTCTGCGGACCCTTGCGCGCCACGAGGCCTCAGGCGGCGGGCGCAGCCGCGGCCGGCATCGGATACAGCCCCAGCGTCTGCGCATGCAGTCGCGCCAGTCCCATCAGCGCGCGAATCGTCGGCGTGGGCACGCCGACGCGCTCGCCGATCTCGATCACCGCGCCGACCAGCGCATCGAGCTCGAGCGGCCGGCGCGCATCGACGTCCTGCAGCATCGACGTGCGAAACGCGCCCAGCCGTCGCGTGATCCGGTGGCGCTCTTCGGGCGTCATCGGAATCGGCAGACCGATGCGCTCGCCGATCCGAGCGGCTTCCCGCATCGCTTCGCTCATGAACTCGAGCGCATCGGGATCGTCGAGGATCCGGTCGGCGGTCGCGCCGGTCAGCGCCGACACCGGATTCATCGTCATGTTGCCCCACAGCTTCAGCCACACGTCGCGCTGGATCCGCGCCGACGTTTCGACCTCGAGTTTCGCTGCGCGCAACAGCTCGGCCACGCGCGCCTCGCGAGGCGATCCAGGCTGCAGCGGATCGCCGAGGATGAACCGCTGCCCGAAGTGGTGGCGCACCTGCGCCGGGCCGCGGGTCTCGGCCGCCATGTGCACCACGCAACCCACGACCTGCGCCTCCGGCATCGCGGCGCCGATCGCGCCGTGCGGATCGATCGAGCGCAGCGGCGCGCCGGCGGCGAGCGTTGCGTCCAATCCATGGAAGAACCACCAAGGCACGCCGTTCATCGCCGACACGATCACCGTGTCGGGACCGATCAGCGGCCCGATCGCAGCGGCGACGTCGGCCAGCGCGGTCGTCTTCACCGACACGAACACGACGTCCTGTACGCCGAGCTCGTCGGCGCGCAGCGCGACCCGCAGCGGCCACGACTGCCGGCGGCCGCCCTCGTCGAGCTGAAGCCCCCGCTCGCGTACGACCTCGAGCGTGCGGCCGCGCACCACCGCGGTCGGCTCCAGCCCGTGCTCGAGCATGCGGGCGGCGACGAAGCCGCCGATCGCGCCCAGACCGTAGATGCAGGTTCTCATTGGCGGTAGGCCGGATCGATGCGGTCGATCTGGCGCGTCAGCGCTGCGAACACGTCTTCGCCGGCGCCGTAGCGCGGGTCGAACTGCAGCGAATCGGCGGTGCAGCGCCGCTGGATTTCCTCGGGGATCGGCAGCACGTCGCCCAGCGCCATCGACGCGAGCTGGATCTCGCAGGCGCGCTGCAGCGTCCACAGCACCGCGAATGTCTGCGGGATCGTCGATCCCCACGCGAGCAGACCGTGATTGCGCAGGATCACCGCCGGGCGGTCTCCGATGCTGCGCACCACGCGCGGACCTTCGTCGGCGCGCACGGTGATTCCCTCGAAATCGTGGTACGCGACCTTGCCGTGCAGCTGCGCGGCGTAGAAGTTGCTCATCGACAGCCCGCCGCGGCTGCAGGCCACCGCCGAGCCGGCGGTCGTGTGCGTGTGCATCACGCAGTGCGCATCGGCGATGCCGTCGTGGATCGCCGCATGCAGCGTGAAGCCCGCCGGGTTGACCGGCCACGGCGACTTGCCGATCACGTTGCCCTGCAGATCGATCCGCACCAGGTTCGATGCGCTCACTTCGCTGTAGTGCAGCCCGAACGGGTTGATCAGGAAATGCTTGTCGGGCCCCGGCAGGCGCACCGTGATGTGGTTGTAGATCAGCTCGGTCCAGCCGAGCAGCGCGAAGATCCGATAACACGCTGCCAGCTGCACGCGCAGCTTGCGCTCGGCATCGGCCTCGGGCGCGGCCGCGCGCTCGGGCTCGACGACGCGGCCCGCGGAGCCGGCGGCCGTCGACGCCTTGGCGCTCACAGCGGGAACTCCGCGTTGATCTGGCCGGTGCCCGAGCTCGGGAAATACGGCGTGATCACGTCGACCGGCTTGTCGTACGCGTCCCAGCCGAGCGCGCCCAGCAGCATCGCAGTGTCGTGCATGTCGCCCTCGCCGTGGCAGCGCACCGCGTACTCGGGCAGCATCTTCGTGAACGTCTTCCAGTCGCCCTGCTGCCACAGCTCGACCACGCGCAGGTCGACCTGGCGGAAGAACTCGTCGCTGATCTGATGAATCGATTCCTCGGGGCTGCCGTTGTCGTTGAAGCGGTGCGACAGCGAACCGCTGGCGAAGATCGCGACCGTGCCGTCGTAGTGCTTCTCGATCGCCTCGCGCACCGCCGCGCCGAAGCGGCGGCTGTCCTGCAGGTCGTGCCAATCGCACCAGGCGGCGACCGAGACGACCTTGAAGCGCTGGTCCGGGTTCATGTAGCGCATCGGCACCAGCGTGCCGTATTCGAGCTCGAGCGTCGTCTCCCAGTGCGCGCGCGTCGGGACCCCGGCCTCGGTGGTAACCCGCGCGATCGTCTGCCCCAGCTGCGGGTTGCCCGGATACTCGTAGGGCATGTTCTTGATGAAGTGCGGCAGCTCGTTGCTGGTGTAGACGCCCTTGAAGCGCTCGGCGCAATTGATGTGGTAGCCGGCGTTGACCAGCCAGTGCACGTCGAACACGACGATCGTGTCGACGCCGCGCTCGCGGCAGCGCCGGCCGATCTCGCGGTGGCCTTCGATCGCCGCCTCGCGGCAGCCGTGGTGCTTGCCGGGCAGCTCGGACAGGTACATCGACGGAACGTGCGTGATCTTCGCGGCCAGCGCGAGCTTGCCCATCGGGTGTCTCCTCATTCGACGCCCATGCGGGCGATCTTGTGCCGGCCGAGCGCCAGCGCGACGTTCTTCGTCTCCATGTAGAAGTCGAAGCTGTAGTCGCCGCCGTCGCGACCGATGCCGCTCGCTTTCATGCCGCCGAACGGCGTCGGCAGATGCCGCACGTTCTCCGAATTGACCCAGATCATCCCGGCGTCCAGCCCGAGCGCGACGCGGTTCGCGCGGCCGACGTCGGCAGTCCACAGGTAGCCCGCGAGCCCGTAGCGCACGTCGTTCGCCAGCTCGATCGCCTGCGCCTCGGTATCGAACGGGATCGCAGTCAGCACCGGCCCGAAGATCTCCTCCTGCGCGATCCGCATCGACTGGTTCGCGCCGGTGAACAGCGTCGGCTCGAACCAGAAGCCGCCCGCCGGCAGCCCGTCGGCCAACGCGCGCTTGCCCCCGACGGCGATCTTCGCGCCGTCGGTCTGCGCGATCTGCATGTACGACAGCACTTTCTCGAGGTGGCGCGGATGCACCAGCGGCCCGATCTCGGTGCGGGGATCCAGCGGATGGCCGACCCGGATCCGCTTGACGCGCTCGGCGAGCTTGGCGACGAACTCGTCGTGGACGCCGCGCTGCACCAGCAGCCGCGACGACGACGTGCAGCGCTCGCCGTTCAGGCTGTAGATCATGAACACGACCGCATCGAGCGCGCGCTCGAGATCGGCATCGTCGAACACGATCACCGGGTTCTTGCCGCCGAGCTCCAGGTGCACGCGCTTGAGCGTCGGCGCGCCTTGCGCGATCACGTGTCCGCCGGTGCGCGACTCGCCGATGAACGCGATTGCGGAGATCGCCGGATGCTCGGTCAGCGCGCGGCCGGTCGACTCGCCGATGCCGTTGACCAGGTTCACGACCCCCGGCGGCAGCCCCGCCTCGTGCATGATCTCGATCAGGATCCGCGCGGTCAGCGGGCTCCATTCGGCCGGCTTGTGCACGACCGTGCAGCCGGCCGCCAGCGCCGGCGCGATCTTCCACGTCGACAGCATGAACGGCGTGTTCCACGGCGTGATCACGCCGACTGCGCCGATCGGCTGGCGCACCGTGTAGTTCAGGTGCGTGTCGGTCGGCAGCGACAGACCGTTTCCGGCGTCGGGCGCGCGATCGGCGAAGAAGCGGTAGTTCTCCGCGCCGCGCAGCGCCGCCTTGCTCATGAAGCGGTAAGCCTGGCCGGTGTCGACGCACTCGACCAGCGCGATCTCCTCGGCGCGGGACTCGATCAGGTCGGCGATCCGGTGCAGGATCCGGCGCCGCTCGGCGCCCGGCACGTTCTTCCAGGCCTTGAACGCGTCGCGCGCCGCTTCGCAGGCGGCGGCGACCTCGGCGACGGTGCCGCTCGCGACCTTGCCGAGCACGCTGCCGTCGATCGGCGACAGGTTGTCGAACGTGTCGCCTTCGCCGGCGACCGACTTGCCGCCGATGAAG
>DATLGW010000192.1:0-5365 GCA_035540315.1 Burkholderiaceae bacterium
CACCGCCGCGCGAGCGGCGGCGCGTCCCCGGGAGCCGAGCCGAACGCCGCCTCGCGCCCGGGCACGAACCGCGATGCCCTAACGAACCGAGGCTGTCTCCGCCCGACCCCTGTCCGGCGTGTGGTCCTGCGGCACGAGCGCACGCTCCGTGTAGACCTGCGGCGCGAGCGACCCCACGATCATTCCCACGATCGCGGCCCCCAGGCCGAACAGCTGCGGCGGGAACGTCTCTGCAGCGTCCTCCGGCACCATCGCCTCTCCGATCAGCCAGGCGCCGATGCCGAGGATGATCGACAGCATCGCGCCCTGCACCGTCGCGCGCTTCCAGTACATGCCTGCGGCCAGCGGCACGATCGCGCCGGCCAGCGTGACCTTGTACGCGTTCTGCACCATCTCGTACATCGTCGACGTCGAGTTCAGCGCGAACAGCAGCCCGCCGATCGAGAAGATCACCAGCACCGTGCGCAGCATCACCAGGAAGCGCTGGTCGCCGACGCGGGGCATGAACGGGCGCAGCACGTTCTCGGTGAACAGGCTCGTGGGCGCGAGCAGCGCGCCGGCCGACGTCGACAGGATCGCCGAGGTCAGCGCGCCGAAGAACGCGATCTGCGCCCAGACCGGCGTCTTCGACAGGATCAGGTCGGGCAGGATCCGCTGGATCTCGCGGTCGTCGTCGGTCTGGAACAGCTTCTGGAACTCCGGATCGATGACCAGCGCCGAGTACGCGATGTACATCGGCACGAACGCGAAGATCAGGTACAGCACCGCGCCCAGCAGCGTGCCGCGCACGGCGATGTGCTCGTTCTTCGCGCTGGTCACGCGCTGGAACACGTCCTGCTGCGGAATCGAGCCGAGCGCCATCGTCAGGAACGCTGCGCCGAACGCAAGCCATGCGAGCCCGCCGGCGCCGGTCGGGAACAGTCCGAGCTTGCCGGCCTCGTACGCCGCGCCGATGACCTCGCCCGGTCCGCCGGCCGGAACGCTGACCAGCCAGGCGATCACCGACAGGCCGACGATGATGACCGCCATCTGCACCAGGTCGGTCAGCGCGATCGCCCACATGCCGCCGAGGAACGTGTAGATCACGACGATCACCGCGCCGATGATGATGCCGGTCGACAGCGAGATCGCGCCGCCCGACATCACCCACAGCACCAGACCGATCGCGGTCAGGTTCGCCGAGAACCAGCCGAGGTACGAAATCGTGATCGCGACCGACGTCAGCACCTCGATCGACTTGCCGTAGCGATGCCGGTAGTAATCGCCGATCGTCAGCAGGTTCATCCGGTAGAACTTGCGCGCGAACAGCAGCGCGACCAGGATCAGCGCGGCCGACGCGCCGAACGGATCGGCCGGCACGCCGACCAGGCCGTCGCGAGCGAACGTTGCCGAGACCGACAGCACCGTCTCGGCGCCGAACCAGGTTGCGAACACCGTCGCCAGGTTCATGTACAGCGGCAGGCTGCGGCCCGCCACCATGAAGTCCTTCGAACCGTGGATTCGCGTGGAAGCGTAGATCCCGATTCCGATCGTCAGGATCAGGTAGATTCCGACCGCCGTGATCAGCATCGCGTCCTCCCCTCGAACAGCGTTATTTGCGGTGGCGCGATTATTAACCGGCTGGCTGGCGCTGCGCTAGATCCTTTTGATTTCGTTGAGTTTCCCGCGAATCGGAGGGTCGGGAAAAAGCCCCGATCACCCGAACGGGCGACTTAGGGAGGATCCGAGCGCGGACCCTCGCGGGGCACTAATACCCCCAGAACGCGACCAGCAGCACGGCGAGCAGCGCCAGGCTCATCGCGATGAACATGTGGCGCAGGCGCCGCTGCTCGCGGGCGATCCGCGCCAGCTCGATCTCCACGCCCACCAGCGGGTGAGGGCGCGAGTTCTCCTGCAGCGTGCGGTGCAGCAGCCGCGGCATCTGCGGCAGCACCTGCGACCACTGCTCGGACTCCTTTCGCATCCGCTCGAGCAGGCCGCGCCAGCCGATCTGCTCGCTCATGAAGCGCTCCAGGATCGGCTGGGCGGTCTCCCACAGGTCCAGCTCGGGGTCGAGCTGGCGCCCGAGCCCCTCTACGTTGAGCAGCGTCTTCTGCAGCAGCACCAGCTGCGGCTGGATCTCGACGTTGAACCGGCGCGACGTCTGGAACAGCCGCAGCAGCACCAGGCCGAGCGAGATCTCCTTCAGCGGCCGATCGAAGAACGGCTCGCACACCGCGCGCACCGCGCCCTCGAGCTCCTCGATCCGCGTGCTCGGCGGCACCCATCCCGACTCGACGTGCAGCTCGGCCACGCGCCGGTAGTCGCGCCGGAAGAACGCGAGCAGGTTCTGCGCGAGATAACTCTTGTCATGCTCGGACAGCGTGCCGACGATGCCGAAGTCCAGCGCGATGTAGCGATTGAAGTCCGGTCCTTCGTCGCCGACGAAGATGTTGCCCGGATGCATGTCGGCGTGGAAGAAGCCGTGCCGGAACACCTGCGTGAAGAAGATCTCGACGCCGTCGCGCGACAGCTTCTTCAGGTCGATCCCGACCTCGCGCATCTTGTCGATCTGGCTGATCGGGATGCCGCGGATGCGCTCCATCACGATCACGTTCGACGCGCAGTAATCCCAGAACATCTCCGGGATCCGCAGCAGCGGCGAGTCGGCGAAGTTGCGCCGCAGCTGGTTCGCGTTGGCCGCCTCGCGGATCAGGTCGAGCTCGTCGTGCAGGTACATGTCGAACTCGCTGATCACCTCCAGCGGTCGCAGCCGGCGCGCGTCGGCCGACAGCCGCACCGCGAGCGCCGCAGCGGTTCGCATCAGCGCGAGGTCCTCTTCGATGATGTCGATCATGCCCGGCCGCAGCACCTTGACCGCGACCTCGCGGCCGTTGTGGAGCACTGCGAGGTGGACCTGCGCGATCGACGCCGAGGCGACCGGCTCGGCGTGGAACTCGGAGAACATCGCCGAGATCGGTCGGCCCAGACCGCGCTCGATCTCGGCGATCGCGACGTCCGAAGCGAACGGCGGCACGCGGTCCTGCAGCAGCGCGAGCTCGTCGGCGACGTCGGGCGGCATCAGGTCGCGGCGGGTCGACAGCACCTGGCCGAACTTGACGAAGATCGGCCCGAGGCTCTCGAACGCGAGCCGCAGCCGAACGCCGCGGGGCTCGGGGCGCGTGCCGAAGCGCAGCAGCCGGGTCGCGAGCAACGCAGCGCGCGAGCCGGTGGTCGTCGCAGCGCCGGAGGCGAGCAGCTCGTCCAGGCCGAAGCGCCGGACCGTCCACGCGATCTTCAGCAGCCGGGCGGTATAGCGCAACACGGTGCGGCGGCCACCGTGGTCAGTCTGGGTCGAACGCGCGGTCGCCGTCGGGCTGCGGCAGCCCGCTCGCGGCCACCGCGGCGAAGTCGTACAGCGAGCGGTCGAGCAGGTGCGACGGCGTCACGCGCGACAGCGCGGCAAAGATCGTCTCGACGCGTCCCGGAAACCGCCGTTCCCATTCGCGCAGCAGCTGCTTGACCTCGCGCCGCTGCAGATTGTCCTGAGAGCCGCACAGCGTGCACGGGATGATCGGGAATTCCTTCCAGCGCGCGTATTCGGCCAGGTCGGCCTCGTGCACGTACGCGAGCGGCCGGATCACGACGTGCCGGCCGTCGTCGGACACGAGCTTCGGCGGCATTGCCTTGATCTTGCCGCCGAAGAACAGGTTCAGGAAGAACGTCTCGAGGATGTCGTCGCGGTGGTGGCCGAGCGCGATCCGCGTGGCGCCGATCTCGGTCGCGACGCGGTACAGGATCCCGCGGCGCAGCCGCGAGCACAGCGAGCACATCGTCTTGCCTTCGGGGATCACGCGCTTGACGATCGAATACGTGTCCTGCGTCTCGATCCGATGCTCGACGCCGCGATCGGCGAGATAACGCGGCAGCACGTGCTCCGGAAAACCCGGCTGCTTCTGGTCGAGGTTGACCGCGACGATCTCGAACGGCACCGGCGCCCGCGCGCGCAGCGACAGCAGCAGATCGAGCAGCGCATAGCTGTCCTTGCCGCCGGACACGCAGACCATCACGCGGTCGCCGGCGCCGATCATGCCGTAGTCGGCGATCGCCTGCCCCACCAGCCGGTGCAGCCGCTTCGACAGCTTGTTGCGCTCGTGCTCGAGCTTGCGCATGCGCTGCGGGTCGGTTGCGCCGCCGGCGGCGCCTTGGTCGCGAAGCACGGCGCTCATGACGCGCGCCTCCGGAACACCTCGACGCCGACCGAATCGCAGTCTTCGAACGCGGTGAACTTGGTGATCCGCAGCCGCACCGCGCGCACGTCGGGCAGCGCGAGCAGCCGCTCGATCGCCCGTTCGGCCAGCGTCTCGAGCAGGTGAATGTGGCCGTTCTTCACGACGTCGATCAGCGCGTCGCGGATGCGCTGGTAGTCGAAGACCTCGGCGAGCTTGTCGCGGGTGGGGTGGAACTTGCTGTCGCTGACCGAGATATCGGCGTCGAGCTTCAGCGGCTGCGTGCGGTTCTTCTCGTGCGGGAACACGCCGATCTCGGCGTCGACCCGCAGCCCGCGCAGGAAGATCGTCTGCGTATCGTCGTTCGTTTGCATGTCAGTGGCGTCCTGCCTGGACCGCCGGCGCGCCGGCATCGTCGCGCGGCTCGGAGAAGCTGACGTCGCGCGCAGCGCGCTGCAGATGCTGGCCGGCATCGCAAAGGATCACCGAGCCGGTGATCGAGCCGGTGCGCGCGGCGAACGCGACCGTCGCGGCGACGTCGGCGGCGCTGCTGGCCTGCTGCAGCGGCGAGCTCGCGCGCGCGGCGCGCTCGAACTGCGCGTCGTCCTGCAGGTAGCTCGGCAACGTCAGCCCCGGCGCGACGCCGACCACGCGCAGCCTGGGCGCCAGCGCCTGCGCCAGCATCTCGGTGGCGGCGGCCAGCGCCGCCTTGGACAGGCTGTACGCGAGGAAGTCCGGATTCGGGTTGTACAGCTTCTGGTCGAGCAGGTTCACGACCACGCCGCCGGCCGCCGCATCCGGCAGCAGCCGGTGCAGCTCGCGCGCAAGCAGCACCGGTGCAGCCAGATTCGGCCGCATGTGCTCGGCGAGCGTCTGATAGCTGAAGCTCGCGGCATCGTCGAACACGAACCGCGATGCGTTGTTGACGACGCAGCCGACCTCGCCGAGCGCCGCCCGCAGCCGCGGCAGCAGCGCGAGCACCTGCGCCTCATCGGCCAGGTCGGCCTGCAACGCGACCGCCCGCCGACCGGTGCTCGCCGCGATGTCGGTCGCCGTCTGCTGCGCGGCAGTCGCCGATTCGGCGTAATGCACGCCGATGTCCCAGCCGTCGCGCGCCAGCGCCAGCGCGATCTCGCGGCCGAGCCGGCGCGCCGCGC
>DATLGW010000193.1:0-4634 GCA_035540315.1 Burkholderiaceae bacterium
GGATTGCCGCGCCACAGCGGTTGCAGCGCATCGCCCGGCGGTGCCGGCAGCTGAGCGAGCTGCCGGCACCGCCGGGCGATGCGCTGCAACCGCTGTGGCGCGGCAATCCCGCGTGGCGCGCTAGGCTCGAGCGGCTGCTGCGTTGACCGCGCGGCACGCCGGCGGCGAGTTCAGGCGCTGCCGCCCTTCGCGAGCGCCATCCACGTCTCGACGACCGTGTCGGGATTCAGCGAGATCGACTCGATGCCGTGCTGCATCAGCCATTCGGCGAGATCCGGATGATCCGACGGCCCCTGGCCGCAGATCCCGACGTACTTGCCGGCGTCGCGGCAGGCGCGGATCGCTTGCTCGAGCAGCGCGGTCACCGCCGGATTGCGTTCGTCGAAGCCTTCGGCGACCAGCCCCGAATCCCGGTCCAGCCCGAGCGTCAGCTGCGTCAGGTCGTTCGAGCCGATCGAGAACCCGTCGAAATGCTCGAGAAACTGCTGCGCGAGGATCGCGTTCGACGGGATCTCGCACATCATGATCAGCTTCAGCCCGCCCGTGCCGTCGGGCGCCGCGCCCGAACCGCTGCGCAGGCCGTGCTGCGCGAGCAGTTCGACGACCTGCGCGGCCTCCTGCGTGGTGCGCACGAACGGCACCATGATCTGCACGTTCGTCAGCCCCATGTCCTCGCGCACCCGCTTCATTGCCACGCATTCCATCGCGAAGCAGTCGCGAAAGCTCGACGCGATGTACCGCGACGCGCCGCGAAAGCCGAGCATCGGGTTCTCTTCCTCGGGCTCGTAGCGCGATCCCCCGATCAGCTTGCGGTATTCGTTCGACTTGAAGTCCGACAGTCGCACGATCACCGGCTTGGGCCAGAATGCCGCCGCGATCGTCGCGACGCCTTCGGCGAGCTTGTCGACGTAGAACGCGCGCGGGCTCGAGTGGCCGCGCGCGACGCTCTCGACGGCCTTCTTCAGCTCCGGATCCACGTTCGGGTAATCGAGGATCGCCTTCGGATGCACGCCGATGTTGTTGTTGATCACGAACTCCAGCCGCGCCAGCCCGACACCCTCGTTCGGCAGCGCCGCGAATTCGAACGCCAGCTGCGGATTTCCGATGTTCATCATGATCTTCACCGGCAGCGGCGGCATCGAACCGGTTTCGACCTCGGTGACCTCGGTCTCGAGCATGCCATCGTAGATGTACCCGGTGTCGCCTTCGGCGCAAGACACCGTGACCAGCGTGCCGTCCTTGAGCCGTTCGGTCGCGTCGCCGCAACCGACGACGGCCGGGATTCCGAGCTCGCGCGCAATGATCGCCGCGTGACAGGTGCGCCCGCCGCGGTTCGTGACGATCGCCGCCGCGCGCTTCATCACCGGCTCCCAGTTCGGATCGGTCATGTCGGTGACCAGCACGTCGCCCGGCTGAACCCGATCCATCTGCGCCGAATGCGCGATCACGCGCACCGGCCCGGCGCCGACTTTCTGGCCGATCGCTCTGCCGCTCGCGAGCACGTCCGACGTCGAGCGCAGCTTGAAGCGCTGGACCCGGCCATGCGAGGCCTGCGCCTTCACCG
This sequence comes from Burkholderiaceae bacterium, assembly GCA_035540315.1. Taxonomy (GTDB): domain Bacteria; phylum Pseudomonadota; class Gammaproteobacteria; order Burkholderiales; family Burkholderiaceae_E; genus DATLGW01. The sequence goes on from DATLGW010000193.1 coordinate 1,565, forward strand.
TCTCGGGCCGCGCCTGCAGGATGTACAGCAGTCCGTCGCGACCGTCCTTGCCCCACTCGATGTCCATCGGCCGGCCGTAGTGCTTCTCGATCGTCACCGCATAACGCGCCAGCTCGATCACCTCGGCATCGGTCAACGAATAGCGGCTGCGCAGCTCCACCGGCGTGTCGACGGTGCGCACGCCGCGGGCGCCGCCGTTCGCGAACTCCATGCGGATCAGCTTCGAGCCCAGCTGGCGTCGCACGATCGGGAACTTCCCGGCCGCCAGCATCGGCTTGTGCACGTAGAACTCGTCCGGGTTGACCGCGCCTTGCACGATCGTCTCCCCCAGTCCGTACGAGCTGGTGATGAACACGACGTCGCGAAACCCGGACTCGGTATCGAGCGTGAACAGCACCCCCGAGGAGCCGAGGTCGCTGCGCACCATCCGCTGCACCCCGGCCGACAGTGCCACGTTGCCGTGGGCAAAGCCCTTGTGCACGCGATAGCTGATCGCACGGTCGTTGTACAGCGACGCAAACACGTGCTTGATACGCTCGAGCACCTGTTCGATGCCGACCACGTTCAGGAACGTCTCCTGCTGCCCGGCGAACGACGCATCGGGCAGATCCTCCGCCGTCGCGGACGAGCGGACCGCGAACGATACTTCACTCGAAGAACCTTCTGCAAGTGACTGAAATTGCGCTTTTATTTCATCTTCGAGCCGTGGCGGCATCGGGGCCTGCTCGATCCAGCCCCGGATCTCGGCGCCACAGGCCGACAGCGCCTTGACGTCCTCGGTGTTCAAGTCGGCCAGGCGCCGCTCGATCCGCTCGGTCAGTCCGCTGTGCGCGAGGAAGTCGCGATAGGCGGCCGCAGTCGTTGCGAAGCCTCCGGGGACGCGGACCCCGGCATGCTCGAGCTGGCTGATCATCTCGCCCAGCGACGCGTTCTTGCCGCCGACCGAATCGACGTCGGTCATGCGCAGCTCGTCGAAGGGCACGACGTAGCGTGCATTGTTCGATGTCATTTGGAACCACCGTTTCGTTGAAAATGCTGTAGTCGCGTCGCCGGACGGGCCGCATCTCGTTGCGACGTCCGCGCACACGACGCGACTGCAGCACTCTGGAGCGCTGATTTTACTTCGCCGATCGCAGCGCCCAGGCGAGAATAACCGCACGCGCACCATGCCCGGCGCTCCACGTTCGAGGTACCCGATGGTCGACTCCCGCCCGAAACAGGCTGACCGCACTGTTTTCTACGTTTCCGACGGCACCGGCATCACGGCCGAGACGTTCGGGCATTCGGTGCTGATGCAGTTCGAGGGCCTGAAGCTGCGCCAGGTTCGGCTGCCGTTCATCGACGCGCCGGAGAAGGCCGAAGAGGCGGTTGCGCGGATCAGCCAGCAGGCGCTGATCGATGGCAAGCGCCCGATCGTTTTCAGCACGCTGGTCAACACGCGCATCAACGACATCGTGCGCACGGCCAACGCGCTGTTCCTCGACCTGTTCGCGACGTTCGTCGAACCGCTCGAGATCGAATTCGGGATCAAGTCCACGCACACGATCGGTCGCTTTCACCAGACCGCGGCGTCGGACGAGTACAAGCAGCGGATCGAGGCGATCAATTTCACGCTCGCCCACGACGACGGCCAGGCCAACACCGATATCGAGCAGGCCGACGTGATCCTGGTCGGCGTCTCGCGCAGCGGCAAGACGCCGACCAGCCTGTACCTGGCGATGCAGCACGGAATCAAGGCCGCGAACTACCCGCTGATACCGGAGGACTTCGAGCGCGGCCGGCTGCCCGAGGTGCTGTACCGGGTCAAGCCGAAGCTGTTCGGGCTGACGATCGCGCCGGAGCGGCTGTGCGAAGTGCGCAACGAACGGCGCCCTGGCAGCCGCTACGCGTCGATCGAGAACTGCCGCTTCGAGGTCAGCGCGGCGGAGGCGCTGATGCGCCGCGAAGGCATCCGCTGGCTGTCGTCGACGACGAAGTCGATCGAGGAGATCGCAACGACGGTGATGACGGTGCTGCAGCCGGACGAACGCTGAGTTTGGCACGGCGGGCGACCGCCGAGCGGAGCGTGCAGCGCCCGGGGCCCCGCTCGCCCGCAGGCGCGCAGCGCCGAGTACTGCGACCGGGTCGGAGCGATGCACGCGCAGCGAAGGCAGCGGTATGCCGCAAGGCGTGCCGCCGCGTCCTCAGGAGCCTGCCGCGTCGCCCCCTCCCGCGCCGGCACCCGAGCCGGCACCCGCGCTTGCATCCGCGTTCCCGCGCGCGCCCTGGCGTTGACGCCGCTGCTCGAACAGGCACACGGCCGCCGCCGCGGCGACGTTCAGCGACTCCACGTCCGGCTGCTGCGGGATCCGCAGCCACGTCGTCACCTGAGCGGCGACCTCGTCGGATACGCCGTCGCCCTCGTTGCCGAAGATCCATAGCCGCGGCGCGGTCAGGTCGTGCCGCCACAGCGACTCCGCGCCCACCGCGCGGGTCGCGACCGCTTCGATCGCCAGCCGCGGCGCGACTTCGGCGAACCGCACCGACTCGACGATTCGCAACCGGAAATGCGCGCCCATTGCCGCGCGCAGCACCTTCGGCGACCAGCACCATGCGGTCTGCGGCGCGGTCAGCACGTCGACGACGCCGGCGGCCGCGCAGCTGCGCAGGATCGCGCCGACGTTGCCCGGGTCCTGCAGCCGATCCAGGTAGACCGAATCGCGGTCGAGCGTCTGCGGCAGTCCTGGCCGCGGCGTCGAAACGACGAAGGCGATCGATACGCCCTGCTCGAGCGTCGACAGCGCACGGAACAACTCGTCGCTGACGACTGCCGAGGGCGCCGGTTCGCTGGCGCGCAGCACCTGTGCGACTTCCGCGTCGGCCAGCGCGCCCTCTGCAACGACCGTCTGCACGGGCGCCCCGACCGCTGCCGCATACGCGCCGCACAGGTGCACGCCCTCGATGACCGACCGGCCCTGCTTGCGTCGCTCGCGCGCCGAGTGGGCAAGCTCGTGAACCTGGCGGTACAGCGCGTTGTCGCGCGACGTGATGCGTTTCAATCGCGCTGGCATTCGCGCACCGGCGCGAAGCT